>NZ_JYDG01000063.1:0-137183 GCF_003263545.1 Rahnella sp. AN3-3W3 | reverse complement strand
GGAGCAAAGCGAAACCTGACTCACCCCTGAGAATGGGAATGAGCAAAAGTAAAACTCCCTGCTATGAGGGAGTTAATCACGTTTTTCACGATATCTGACATAAAAAATCAGCCACCTGAGCTGAACCCCTACATGCGTCACCAGATACTGAGGAATACAACATGCTCGCCGATAAAACTGCCGCGCCCGCTTATGCGCAGCGCAAAACGACGTCCGGTTTCCGACTGGCGTTCATACTGGTCACCACGCTGTTTTTCCTGTGGGGTTTATCCTACGGGCTGCTGGATGTCCTGAATAAGCATTTCCAGGACGTGTTGCACGTCAATAAAGCCCAGTCCGGCCTGTTACAGGCCGCCTATTTCGGGGCGTATTTCATCATCGCCCTGCCCGCCGGTTTCTTCATGGACAGGTTCGGCTATAAAGCCGGGATCCTCGTCGGGTTATGCCTGTATGCACTGGGCGCGCTGTTGTTTGTCCCCGCCGCGTCTGCAGGCAGTTTTGGCATGTTCCTGTTCGCGCTGTTCGTGATTGCCCTGGGTCTGGGTTGTCTGGAAACCGCCGCTAACCCGTTCGCTACCGTCCTGGGTGACCCTGCCGGTGCGGAACGTCGCCTGAATCTTTCTCAGTCGTTTAACGGGTTAGGTCAGTTTATCGGCCCGATTATCGGCGGCTCGCTGTTCTTCTCCGCCACGCAAGGCACCACGGCGGATGGCCTGTCCTCGGTCAAAACTACTTACGTCGCTATCGCGGTGTTAGTGCTGCTGATCGCTTTCCTGTTCGGGCGCACCAAATTGCCGGACATCCGCGAGCAAAGTACGTCGGAAGATCACGGCATCGCGAAAGGATTGTGGCAGCACGGTCATTTTACCGGCGGCGTAATCGCACAATTTTTCTATGTCGCGGCACAGGTTGGCGTCGGTGCGTTCTTCATTAACTACACCACCGAACACTGGCACACGCTGTCGAATCAGAACGCCTCATACCTGTTGTCAGTCGGCATGATCAGCTTCATGGTCGGGCGTTTCTTCAGCACCTGGCTGATGGGCTTCGTCCGCCCTGCCACATTGCTGGTGATCTACGCCATCATCAATATTGTGCTGTGTGGCGTGGTGGTGGCGGGGATTGATAACGTCTCGGTGATTGCGCTGGTGGCGATTTTCTTCTTTATGTCGATCATGTTCCCGACCATTTTCGCCATGGGCGTCAAAAACATGGGCAAACAAACCAAACGCGCCAGCTCAGTGATGATCATGGCGATTGTCGGCGGCGCAGTGATGCCGTATCTGATGGGTGCGATTGCCGACCATTACAACACCGCCGTTTCCTACGCCCTGCCAATGGTGTGCTTCGCCGTGGTACTGATTTATGCCTTGAAACAACGAGCGAAAGCCGCTCTCTGAGGAGAGTGGTAATACAAACACTCTGACTGCCATACCTCACCAAATTCCCTCCTCAATGCCTTTCGGCGTTAAGGGGGGACTGCAACGCTGAAATCCACGCACTGAGCTTTAACATTTCTGTCATCCCGGAGTGGAAAATCCTGCTTATACTTCATCGCGTATGAAACTGGTTATTAACGTTGAAGGGTAAAATATGTCGATTCGTTCATTGCAGGCACTGTGTTTAACCAGTTTTTTTATTGCGGATGTTCGTGACGGGCTGGGGCCTTTTCTGGGGATATTTCTGACGCAACGTCACTGGCAGCCCGATGATATCGGATTGCTGATGACTGCCGGCGGTGTGGCAGGTTTGCTGGCGACGCTGCCTGCGGGTTTTATTACTGACGCATCGAAAAACAAGCGTCTGATTCTGTCGTTATTGTGCGTACTGATCACCGGCACGACACTCCTGCTGTGGTTCAGTCAGGCAAATGCCGTGGTGGCGTTTTCGCAGATCGTGAGCGGAATATGTGCTGCTTTTGTCGGTCCGCTGATAACCGGCATCACGCTGGGTCTGACCGGGCAAAAAGGCTTTAGCGCGCAGATGGGCAAAAATGAGGCGTTTAACCATGGCGGGAATTTTATCACCGCGCTGATTGCCGGAGGGATCGCCTGGTACTGGGGCATCGGTGGTATTTTCATCCTCATGACCTGCACCATGCTGTTAACGCTCATCGCGCTGACGGGCATTCGCAGCAGCGATATAGATGATAATGCGGCGCGTGGTCTGGAGTCCGGCGCATCTGCGCAAGTTCCCGACTTCTCGGTGCTGGCTAAAAATAAACCGCTTCTGATAACGGGTCTGACATTGCTGCTGTTTCATCTGGCGAATGCGGCGCTGTTGCCGATGCTCAGCATGAGAGTGGCTGCGGCACCCGGCGCCGTCAATCCCGGCCTGTATGCCGCTGCAACAGTAATTATTTCTCAGCTGGTGATGATCCCGGTGGCAATCTGGACCGCAGGGCGCATCGACAGAGTCGGCTACTGGCGGCTTATTATGTTGGCTTTGTTGGTCATGCCCGTCAGGGCTGCGCTGGCGGCGAGTTCTGCCGCGCCCTTAATGATGGTGCCGGTGCAAATACTTGATGGCGTCGCCGCTGGCGTACTGGGAGTGGTAGTGCCCAGCTTTATCGTGGTGCTGCTGCGCGGAAATGGTCACGTGAATGCGGGACAAAGCGTGGTGATGCTGATGCAAGGCGTCGGTGCGGCCATGAGCCCGGCCCTGACCGGTATGATTGCGGGTCATTACTCTTTTGCTACGGCGTTTAGCGTTTTGAGCGTGATCGCACTGACGGCGCTGCTGATCTGGTGGCGGTACGCCCCGTTACTTTCACCACCATCTTGTAGGGAGACCCGCTGAATCTTCCGTCGTGCCGGGCAAATAAAACGGGATCATAACCGGCGGGATCAGGTCAGATTCACACCAAACAGGCGGCTCAGAGCCACTCTGCCGCCGCCTGTCACGGTCACTTCACGATAGCCCGGCGTGCGTGTTATCCACTCTTTTTGCAGTAACAGCGTCATCAATGCCTGCCCTGCATCCCCGCCCAGATGAAAACGTCTTTCACTCCAGTCCAGACAAGGACAGCAAGCCTTACGACGCGGACGCGGATCAAGCACTGCGCCAATCCGTTGAAAATGCGCTTTTCCTTCGGATGTCAGCGCATTACCGTCAGGCTCAAGCCATCGCTCACGAAGCATAAAATCATAGATTTTTACCGCCAGTTCTCCTGCCAGATGGTCGTAACAGGTTCGTGCGTAACGCAGAACGACCGGCGTGCCGGGCGTAAAAGAACGGTGACTGCGCATAGAAACGCCCATCAGATTTTCCAGCAGTCCGGCGATATGATGTCCCGCCAGACTGTAATACCGGTGGCGTCCCTGCGTCAGGCAAATCACCAGCCCGTTGCTGAGCAGCCGGGTAAGATGTCCGCTGGTCGTGGAGGCAGCGATGCCCGCCACCGCACTGAGCTCTGTCGCTGTCCATGCACGCCCGTCCATCAGCGCGCACAAAATACTGACCCTCGACGGGTCAGAGATGGCGGAAGCGACCAGTGACATGGATTTTTCAAGAGAATCATCCGGCTCACTGTCGTATTCGGTATGAAGAAAATTCATGCAGAGTGTATTGCCCATTGTTGGGTGACTTCTGCCGCCCGGATATCGTCATCCGTCAGCAGAATAAGCCGGTTATCGTGATCGCTATACTGTACCAGAATGTTAATGCCAGCCTGGGCCAGAGTCTGGGCGATTTCGCCCAGTTCGCCCGGCTGTTTCTGGGGTAATTTCCTGATCAGCGGACGTGACAGGTTTCTCACGTTAAAACCTGCGTCAGTCAGCACCTGACGGGCTTTCTCGCCATCTTCTATCAGGAAATGCGCGTGCGTGGCTTCCGGCGTGGTAAATACTCCGCCGCCTTCCAGACCCACGCCGTTGAGACCGAGAACGCGTCCGAATGAAGCCAGCGAACCTGAAGTATTATCGAGAATAACGTGAATGTCATACATGCGGATGCGCTCCTTTACCAGACGGCTGGTGGGAAGATTTGTCGGAAGAATAGTCACGAAAGACACGGGCAACGCGAATTCTGTAGTATGAAAAAATCGACTGTTTGCCCTCTTTCTGGGCGGCCATATGCATCAGATTTTGTTTCCATCCGGCAACCGACTCTTCATCTTCCCACCACGACAAAGAAAGAATTTTCCCGGACGTGCTCAGGCTCTGGAACCGTTCAATAGAGATAAATCCCGGCGTGTCCGACAACAACGGCTTCAGCTCTGCCGCCAGCTCAAGGTAGCGCTCACGCGCTTCGGGTACTGCGTCTGCCTCGAAAAGTACTGCGATCATCTTTGTTCTCCCTCATGAATTTCACGCAGCTTAATACCGGTAAAAAGGGGATGCTTCGGTCAGCACCGAAGTATGTCGGTGACGCAAATTCAGGATCATGAACTTTGTTCATGTTCAGTGAATTTATATCACTTTTTTTCACTCAATGACTCAGGCATAAAAGAGTCATCGCGATTCACCCTTAAAATATGAAGACTACTGAAATAATGTAGGTTTTTCAGCAGCCGGGACACCTGATAAAAATGAAAAAAGAAATTACATTCACTATTAAGAGCATTCGTTTCGACGAAGATTATAACCCCTCGGAAAATACGCGTATTACGACTAACTTTGCCAATCTGGCGAGGGGCGAAAAACGTCAGGAAAACCTGCGCAACACTTTAGTGATGATTAATAATCGCTTCAATTCTCTGGCGCACTGGGACAACCCAACCAGTGACCGCTACGCCGTTGAACTGGACATCATCACCGCTCAGTTGAATATCAGCAGTGAAGGAGAATCCGACGCCTTCCCGGTGATTGAAATATTAAAAACCAATATCGTCGATAAAAAAACCAACGAACGTTATGCAGGCATTCTGGGAAATAATTTCTCCTCGTATGTCCGTGATTATGATTTCAGTGTTGTACTGCCTGAGCATAATAAGGACAAAGCCGGATTCAGCCTGCCGGAGAATTTTGGCGTATTACACGGTGATATCTTTAAGCGTTTTATTACTTCAGATACCTACAAACAGTATTTTAATAAGACACCGGTTATCTGCCTGAGCGTCTCAAGTAAAAACACCTATTACCGTACCGGTAATCAACATCCTGTATTAGGCATCGAATATCAGCAGGATGAGCCTTCCCTGACGGATGAATATTTCGCCAAAATGGGACTGCGCGCCCGATACTTCATGCCTGAAAACAGCGTTGCGCCGCTGGCGTTCTACTTCAGTGGCGATTTGCTAAGTGATTACACCAATCTTGAGCTGATCAGCACCATCAGCACGATGGAGACTTTCCAGAAGATTTATCGCCCTGAGATCTACAACGCGAATTCACCGGCGGGTAAACAGTATCAGCCGAGTTTGAATTTCCAGGATTATTCATTAACCCGGATTGTTTATGACCGGGAAGAACGTAGCCAGCTGGCTGTTGAACAGGGCAAGTTTACTGAAGAGCAATTTATTAAACCTTACCAAACTGTTCTTAAACAATGGACTGCTGAACCCGTTCTCTGATTTACCAAAAAATATAAGGTCACCTGTGATGAAAAAATTATTACCGACATCGACTGCGGGCAGTTTACCGAAGCCCTCCTGGATTGCGCAGCCAGAGACACTCTGGTCGCCATGGAAACTGGAAGGTCAGGAATTAGTTGACGGCAAACTCGATGCGCTGCGTTTATGTCTGGAAGATCAACAACAGGCCGGTATTGATATCGTCAGCGATGGCGAGCAAACGCGTCAGCATTTTGTCACCACGTTTATCGAGCATCTTGAGGGCGTGGATTTCGAGAAGCGTGAAATCGTTAAGATCCGCAACCGCTATGAAGCGAGTGTGCCGACTGTTGTCGGCCCGGTGAGTCGTAAGAAGTCTGTGTTTGTCGAAGATGCGAAGTTTTTACGCAAGCAAACCTCGCAGCCGATCAAATGGGCCCTGCCGGGACCTATGACCATGATCGACACGCTCTATGACAATCACTATAAAAGCCGCGAAAAACTCGCCTGGGAATTCGCTAAAATTCTCAATGAAGAAGCTAAAGAGTTAGAGGCGGCGGGCGTCGATATCATCCAGTTCGATGAACCAGCCTTTAACGTGTTCTTCGATGAAGTCAATGACTGGGGTATCGCCACGTTAGAAAGAGCTATCGAAGGGCTGAAGTGCGAAACGGCTGTCCACATCTGCTACGGCTACGGCATCAAAGCCAACACCGACTGGAAGAAAACGCTGGGCACAGAGTGGAGACAGTACGAAGAGATCTTCCCGAAACTGCAAAAATCTAATATCGATATAATCTCGCTGGAATGCCATCACTCGCATGTTCCGATGGAACTGATGGAGCTTATCCGCGGTAAAAAGGTGATGGTTGGTGCCATTGACGTGGCCACCAATACTATCGAAACCCCGGAAGAAGTTGCCGCGACGCTGCGTAAAGCGCTGCAGTTTGTCGATGCCGACAAGCTTTATCCGTGCACTAACTGCGGCATGATCCCGTTACCGCGCGGCGTTGCGCGTGGCAAGCTGGATGCGTTAAGCGCCGGTGCAGAAATCGTTCGTAAGGAACTGCTGGCGAAATAACAACACCGGATAGCAGAATACAGTCCAGGCTGGCGATCGGTTCGATCGCCAGCCGCCCCGATATTATTATTTACATCCCAATCCCTGATTTCCCCCCTGCGCTTTACATTGCATTCCGTTCATTTTCATCTCTGTAACACCGCTGAATATCACCCCCCTCCGTTTATATTTCGTTGAACATTCAAACCTATAATCATCACAACAGTGTGTAAAACACCTTAAGTAAATTTTATAATTTCGGAAATATAATGAACGTTAAAATGGCCGTCAGACTTTCAGCCGCTGCCCTGATTTATTTGATGCCTTTTTATTGCCTGGCATCTTTGGTTTTGGATGAAACCCGTGTGATATACCCGGAAGCCGATCCGCAGGAATCGGTGAAAGTCGATAATCCCACTTCCCTCAATTTTCTGGCACAGGCGTGGATTGAAGATGAGCACGGACGTGAGGAACAACATTTTACGGTCTATCCGCCCTTATCAAGGATTAACGCCAACAGTACCAGCTCGGTGCGCATTGAGAAGATAGACAGCGAGAAACTTCCGGCGGATCGTGAAACACTGATGTGGCTGAATATCAAGGAAATTCCCCAGCGACAGAAGGCTGATGGTCCGCAACTGGTGGTGGCTTTCAAAAGCCGCATCAAGATTTTATACCGCCCGAAAAGCATTGATCCCGAACTGCATGAAAGCTTTACCAAAATGACCTGGCAGACGTTACCCGGAAAACTGATTGTCTCTAACCCGACGCCTTACAATATTACTTTCGATAAAGTCTGGGATGGTGCGATGAATAATCCGGCCAATGAATTGCCCGCAAATATGGTAGCTCCTTTCTCCTCATTGACTATTTCCGTGCCTGCCGGGAAAACAGTTCATACCGTTTATTACGACATTATCAATGACTTTGGCGGGCTGTCAGAAATTCAACACGTCTCTTTATAACAGGCGTTACTCTCGTAAGTAATAACTATTATCAGAGTGAATACTTCCCATCGGGAAGTGGATATTTATGTTCTCAGTAAATAACAAAGGCAAGGAAAAAATGTTTACCCGAAATAAAATGGCATGTGCTCTGGCATTCTCGTTATTACCTTTTATCAACACGGCAATGGCGGATGATACAGCCGCTAACTCGGTTGAAATCCAGTTCAATGGTCAGGTCAAAGCCCCGACCTGCACTATTAACGACAACACGTCTCACTCTGTGGTGTTACCGGAAATCAATTTGCAAAAGGTTGAGGCACTCACCACCGGTCAGGCAACAGCCGATCAGCAAAAGCGCTTCCAGATTAATGTCAGTTGCGCCACTAAAGCCACCGAGAACGACATTCAACTGACCATCGAAGGTAACAGCGCCAGCGCGACGCCTGAGGTGCTTTCCAACAGCAGCAATGATGCGGAAAGTGCGCACGGTGTCGGTTTCGAGTTGTTCAGTGAACAGGATCAGAACACGCCATTGCAGGTGAACAGCGTGGTTCCGGCCAGTGATTACATTGACCGCCTCAATCAGGGCGATGACAACATCAATTTTATCGTGGAATACGCGAAACAGGACGCCACTGTCACGGCCGGAAATGTCACCTCCAGCGCGACGTTTGCGTTCACTTATAAATAGTCTTCAAGGATATAAAACCTATTAACGGAAATAGCGTCTGGCGCACCTCACTACTTCACCGTCAGACGCTACCGGGCCGCAAGGCCCGGATCCCGCCATCGTTATGAAAATCGTCCCGTGTTGTCTCATCCTTTTTCCGATATCCGCAGCCCATTGTTCGCGGGCTTACGGTGACGACTTTGATCTGTCACTGATGGAGAAAATGGACAACTTACGCGGCGTTGACACGTCAGTACTGCTCAAAGGCAGCCAGATGCTGGCCGGTGATTATCCGGTTGCCTTGCTGATCAATAGCGAAGAATTTGGACAGATTACGCTACCTTTTCGTTTAACGCAGGGTTCTGTCCAGCCGGTATTTACCGCCGTGCAGCTAAAAGCACGCGGAATTGCCACCGACCATGCCCCTGCGGGGCTGCATCCGCTGGCCGCATTTGTTGATAACGCCAGTGTCACTTACGACGCAGGCAGTGAGAAACTTTCCCTGACGGTGCCCCAGGCCAGGCTGACGCCACCTTCCGGCGATATCGCCCCGCAGCAGGAGTGGAACGCCGGGCTCAATGCCGCCCGGATCAATTACAACCTCAATCTGCAACGCGACACGGGCGGTCAGAGTCAGAATACCCACAGCGTCAGTTCAACCTTTAATAATGGCCTCAATCTGGGCAACTGGCGCCTGCGCAACGACGGTTATTTCCGCTATCAGCGTGGTCAGAGCGGCCATTATCAGAGCAGTTCCAGTTATCTCACCCGCGATATCGCCGCGCTGAAAAGCACCTTTCGCGGCGGGGATTTTTTTACCAACGGCAAGATTTTTTCATCGGTTTCCCTGCGCGGTATAACCCTGTATTCCAGCGAAGACATGCGTCCCGATAACCAGCGTTTTTTCATGCCTGCGATCAGCGGCACTGCCCGCACTAATGCCACGGTAGTGATCCGCCAGAACGGCTTTGTTATCGATCAGCGTCGCGTCACGCCCGGCCCGTTTGCTATCCGTGATGTGCACAGCGCCAGCAGCTCCGGCGATCTGGAAATCAGCGTGAATGAAACCGACGGCAGCGTTCAGCATTTTACGCAGGCTTTTAATGCTATCGCCGCCCTTTTACCGCCGGGGGTGTTCAGTTACGAACTCTCCGCCGGGCGCTATCGCAGCAGCGGCGCGGGTTCGCTGACGCCCTCGCTCTATCAGGCCAGCGGATTTTATGGCCTGAATAACACCTTCACTTTGCTGGCCGGGCAGCAAATGGCCAGCCGTGACGCGTTCCGCTATCAGAACAGCGGCGGCGGATTAGGTGCCAATCTGCCGTTGCTCGGCGGGATGTCGGTATTGCTTAAGCGCAGCGAAACAAGTGCCACCACGACGAACGATGCAGCGCGACAGGGAAAGCAACTGGAAACGCTGTTAGTGCGCACGCTTAATCAAACGCAAAGCACCCTGAGCCTGAGCTGGAAACACAAGTACAGCGCAGATTATCAGGAAGTCAGCGACGCAATCGGCACTGCGCAGCACAGCGCGGGCAGCCTGGCGTATCACGATCAATACAACGTGCAGCTCGACCAGAGTGTTGAGTCGCTGACCCTGCTGCTGCGTTATACGCAAGACCGTACATGGAACGGTAAAAAGCAGCACAGCTCACGCATCGGTCTCACCATGAGTCGCTGGCAATCTCAGTTTCAGATTTACTACACGCATCAGCGCGATCTTCGCGGCAGCATCGATAACAGCCTGACGTTAAATGTCCAGATCCCGCTCGGCGAATCGCAAAACCATCGCGCTGGCTTTAACTCCCTGACCGGCTCACACGGCAGCAGCCAGCAAACAGCGTCCCTGAACGGCTCGTTTCTTGACGATAATCAGTTAAGTTACGACGCCAGTATCTCCACCCAGGGAGCGGACAATTCCTCAAACTTATCCGGTGCTTACAGTGGTTCAGCCGGACTGGTGAGCGCCGGGTTGTCTCAGGGCACAGGGTATCAGCAAACCCTGATCGGCCTTCAGGGCGGCGTACTGGTTCATCATCACGGCATCACGCTCAGCCAGCCGCTGGGCGATACCGTGGTGCTGGTGCATACGCCGCATACCCGCGATTTGAAAATTGAGAACAATCAGAATGTGTATACCGATCGCTGGGGTAATGCCGTCGTGCCTTACGCGGTGCCATACCGGGTGAACGATGTCGGGCTCGATCCCAGTTCGTTGAATAAACAGATTGATGTGCCTTCTGCTGTGGAAAGAGTCGTACCCACGCAGGGCGCCATCGTCGAAGCGGACTTTAATGCACGCCGTCATGACCGGCGCTTCGCCAGAATATCCGACAGCCACCGTCATCCGCTGCCTTTTGGCGTCAGCGTTCAGGATGCCAGTCAGTCCCCCATGGGCACCGGCGGCGCGGCCGGCGTGCTGCTGGCCGATTTCACTCACCGCCGCTGGCCGCTGACGGTCAGCCGTAACGGCCATGTGCTGTGCCACATTGCGCAACCCTCCGCTTCCTCGGCGCCCTCTGACACATCAACATTATGGAAATTATCATGCCTGTAACCCATCGTACTGCCCTGCTGCTGCTCTCTCTTTGTGCTGCGCTGTCGGGGATTTCGCCCGTCTATGCCGGATCCGGCGGCCTGATGTTATTCAAAGGCGGCACCCTGGCGGTGAAACAAATGCAGACCAACGGCAGCCTGCTGGCAACACTGCCCGCCAGCACATTCAGCGGTACAAATCTTTCCGGGGAAAACCTTCAGGTTGCGATCACGCAGGCCTCATGGGATGAAAATCGGGGGATTTATCAGAGCGGCATTCCGGGCATTGGTTTTAGTTTTTGCACGGAAGATGGCGGAGAGTGCCTGCTGAATGGCAAGTCTTTTTCAGGCGACATATTGAGTCAGCGGATGCGTAATTTCGCCGTCAGGCTGTACAAAACAGGTGACGTCACGGCGGGTGATTACACCTTGCCCGCGCTGCTGACGCTCAGTCATCAGGGCACCCCGCTGGTGACGGTCGGGCTAAGTGCGCTGCGCGTCAATGTCAGCCAGTGCAGCGTCACCCGAGACAATCTGCGGGTCAGATTCCCGGATGCCACACTCGGAAACCGCACCCTGCTGTCGGCGGTGAGTTTCCATCTGCCGGTCGTCTGCAAAAATGCAGCAGATTATGACAACATCGCCATCCATTTCAGTTTCAGCGGCGCACGTCATGACGCACAGCACATTGAAACCGGTTTGCCGGGCATCGCCCTGAGTGTGAAAAATGAGGCGGGAAGGTATGTTGATTTCAGCGCCGCCGCCAGCGATCCGCATGCCCTGTTTCATGAAACAAGTTACGTAGCCGAACTGACCCGCAATGCCCGCGAAAAGGCGCAGGCCGGGGAATTCAATGTCAGTATTACAGCAGAAGTGGAGATGCGCTGAGCATAGTCTCTCCGGCGGCCTTAACATCGGCATGCAACGCACCGACCACTTCAGCATCCAGCCCGCCGCATTCTGCGGTTTTCTGCATGATGCTGAAGCATTTTTCCGGAGAGCAGGCTGTTTTGTATGAGCGGGCTTCGCGCAGTGCGGCGTAGCAATCGGCGACTGAAATAATGCGTGGACCGAGATCGAGCTGAACACCGCGCAGGTGGAAGGGGTAGCCCTTTCCGTCCGGTCGCTCATGATGAAAACTCGCCATGCGGGCAATGTCATGCATACCGGAAATGCGCGAAAGAATTTTCCAGGTGAACTGCGGGTGAATGTGGATCTGACGGCGTTCGGAATCTGTCAGCGCCGATGTTTTGGTGAGCAACACGGCGGGAACGACCAGTTTGCCCAGGTCATGCAGTAAACCCGCGACGCGGATGCGCAGCACGCCTTTTTTGGAAAACCCGTACATTTGCGCAAGCCTGCCAGCAATGTCCGCTACCACTACGGAATGTTGTGCGGCTGAACGACAATGCTGATCAATGACCGCTGCCAGCAGGGAAGACAAGGCGGTGAGTTCGTGGTCAGTCAGCACGGTTCCCGCAAACGGTGAAAAGGACGCGGCAGTATTGATCAACGTGGCGGAGGCAAGCTCTGCCCAGAATTCTTTTTCCAGACCCAGCTCACGTAAAGCGAGAATGTCGTCGAGCTGATAACGGGAACCGATGGAATCGCACAATGTTTCAATCGCGTGTGACGGGTAGTGGCCGCGGGGGTATTCATGAAGCGCCAGTAAATCCAGATTATCGGCCAGATCAAGCAGGCGACTTTCCGGATGCCGTTGCCCTCTTGCGGCGATGAGGCCTGCGCTGCCAGCCAGCAAAGGAATGTTTGCGATTCGCCTGACACAATCTTGCGGGGTATGCGCGCCGTGGCTGATATCTCGCAAAAGTGCAGCAATGAAAAGGCGCTTTTGCACCAGCGGACTGAACCGCCGCTGACGGGCAATATTCATCACGATATAGGCACGCCGCACGCCGCGGTGTCCGTTTTCAGGACTTAACAAATCCAGCGCAGATGAAAATCCAATAAGAAAGTCTGTAAAGGTAATATCCACGTCACCACTCCGCTCAGTTAACGATGCGAGCAGGAAAACGCATTTCGACGTGACAGACAATTTAATTACAAAAAGTGGGTATATATAGATTTTTATTCCTGCATGAGACAAATAAGCAACATAATAATGTGCTTTTTGCAGCAGAAAGCTGAGAGTTTTACATATCCCCGGTTCAGATCCGGCAGGCAAAAATTAGCTTGTATACTATTAATCTGAAACGCTTTTTAATTCCGACAAGGTTTTAAGTAGTTTTACTCATTTCAATCAGGGCAAGATGAAATATCTTATTGATAAAACAATAGAATTTAATTCAGACGATGGCACACTGTATTATCCGTCCAGTCAGGATGTCATTAAACTGACTCTTCCGGCGGCACGTCTGCTGGAAGAGTTTCTTTCATCAGAAGGACGGGATCTGACGCGGGAATATCTGCTCGAAACCGTCTGGGACAATCACGGTCTGCAGGCTTCGGGCAATAATCTAAATCAGTACGTGAGTATTGTCCGCCGCAATCTGGCGATATTTGATTGCCACGAACTGATCGTTACCCTGCCGAAAGTCGGTTTTAAACTCAACCCGGCAGTCAGTGTGCGACGCCTTGAAACGGTGCCGCCTGTGGAACCGGCCTCTGTCACTCCGCTTGCGGTACTGCCGCCAATACCTGCTGCTTTATCTGCACCTGTCAAACCTGCCCGGCGCGTCCTTTTTATCCTGCTCTGCCTGCTGGTTCTGGCTGGCGTGTCAATGAGTGCATGGAAATACGGAGATGCCACCAACGGCATCACTGAAATAAAACAACCTGACACTGGTTGCGATATTATTTTCCTGAAAGATATTTCGGATGATGAGAAACCTGCGGTGCTTGAGCGGGTTAGCCACACGCTGAAAGTCAATAATCTGACGTGCAATAAAGGCAATGTCATCATCTATAACAGCGAGTTATCTTATTCGTATCAAAACAATGCCAGAACGCTGCTGTCTTTATGCACCCTTGGCAATAATAAAGAAATTATTTCGTGTGATAACTTCTATCACTATAAGTGGGTCGGCCAATGATCATGATTAAGAAGAAGTGGTTCTATACATCCGTTATCGCGGTTTGTATTATCGCGGGGGGCATGTTGTATTTATGGCCATCTAAAGATATTCCGACTTTAAAATGTAAAGCTTTCGGCAAAGTGAATATGGATATTGAGCAGGGACAACTGGTTTTTTCCGTTGTGGAAAGCCTGCAATTTTACGATAAGAACAAGGGCATTATTCAGTACGAGGGAGATGTGAAATCGGCTAAAGGCAGTACATATCTTGAACGTACTGTTTATCTCAGCCATGGCGTTAAAGTCGATAATAAGACCTATCATTTCACCATTGATAAAGTCACACCGTCACCTTTAGACACCACACCAGATGCTGATTTCGACCAGATGTGGCTGGAAAATACCGGTGATAACGCCTCTCTGAACATCGGCGTCAGGCGGATCCGTGACCAGGCATACGTGGTCAGCAGCACGTATTCGCCGCAATTCGTCTGTGTCGCGTATTGAAGCCAGCCTCATGTTCCAGGTTAATTATCTAATTAATTAAAATATTAAAGGATAAAAACCTATTTATCACATCATCTGACATATAAATTGATGCTGGCTGTGCCTGAGTGTGTGATAGCTCCTCACGGACGGAACATCCGTCTGACGGCAGAACGGCAAAGACCGCTCGGAGCCGAACACTTAATCAACAGGTAAACAAATGCGTAAGAACACAATCAAACTGACTGTCGCTGGCAGTGTAATGGCCGTATTTTTGGCTTTCTCAGGCCAGACTCAGGCTGTTGAACTCGGTGCAAAAGCGGGCACAGATTTCACTGAACTAAACGCCGGCATGGGTCGTCAGACATCGGGCCTGTATATCGACGGTAACTGGGCGAAGAACACCAAAAATGGTCGTCAGATCGGCGGTGCGGCCACAGGCTTTAATATTCCTGTTGGCCCGGCAATGATTAATCTGGGTGCAAAAGCCCTTTACATGCAGGGTTCAACGTCTGATAACGAAGGTGTTGCATTTCCCGTCGGCGGCGGTATTACCGTCCCCTTCACCGATAGCCTGGCATTTTATGCCGAGGGTTACAGTGCACCAGATGCATTAAGCAATCGTGTGAAATCTTATACCGAAGCGGATGCCGGATTCAGCTGGGTACCGTTTGCACCTGTGAAAGTCAAAGCTGGCTACCGTTATATCGGCCTTGACGGAACAGCAGGGAATCCTAATGAGCGCATCATTGATGGCGCATATTTAGGCGCTGAGATGGATTTCTGATTTAACATTTAATTTCCTGCGAAGAGTGCATATTCCATTTTTAGGGAAGGTGCTCTCTTCTCTATTTTTCAGGGTGTAAGAATGAAAGCCTTATTACGTCTGGTAATCTCCGCCATATTATTATTTTCACTGACCGGATGTGTGATGGCGGGTCCTCACGGCCACCACCACGATCCTCATCATGATCATGCGCATCATCATCAGCCGATGCCGTCAAAAAACGGCCATCATCACGGCCGTTGATACCGTTGATACTAAGCGGGCTACTGCTTCACCAGCGCCGGTTGTTCACGATAATCCGCCGGGAAATGCTGTTTCAAATCTTTTATTTTCGGCAGATCGTTCACCACAATGTACGGATAGTCCGGGTTATCGTTTAAGAAGTTTTGGTGATAAGCCTCAGCCGGATAAAAGTGTGCATTGTTTTCCACTTTCGTCACCAGCGGTTCGCTGTAACTGTGGCTGGCATCGAGCTGGGCAATGTACGCTTTTGCCACTTCCGCTGCGCCTGATTAAGCGGGAAAACCGCCGAGCGATACTGACTGCCGGTATCCGGTCCCTGACGGTTTAACTCCGTCGGGTTATGCCCTACCGAGAAGAAAATGTGCAGCAATTCGCCGTAAGTCACCTGAGTCGGGTCAAACGTCACTTTCACAGATTCTGCATGGCCGGTATCGCCGGTACTCACCTGTTCATAACTCGCCGTTTGTGCCTCGCCTCCGGCATACCCCGACACCGCGCTGGTCACGCCTTTCACATGCTGAAACACGCCCTGAATCCCCCAGAAACAGCCACCGGCAAACAGCGCCGTTTCGCTGTGCGACGTTCGCGCAGGCTCATCTTTTGCCGGTGCCGGGATCACCACCGCCGGTTCTGCGCCACCGCCCCACGACCAGGCGTTATTTTGAAAGGCAAAGGCTGAAGCCAGCACCAGTCCGGCGATCAGGCTGTAATTTCGCAAGCTGCGCACTTTTTTAGATGCATTTTTCATTGTGAATGTCCTGACTGATTAAGCTTTGGGGGTGAACGTCATCGCCAGCCCGTTCATGCAATAACGCAGGCCGGTTGGCTGCGGACCGTCATCAAATACGTGTCCCAGATGCCCGCCGCAGCGGCGGCAATGCACCTCATCGCGCACCATGCCAAACGAGGTATCCCGGCTGGTCAGCGCGGCATTGGGTAACGGCTTCCAGAAACTCGGCCAGCCGGTATGGCTGTCGAATTTTGTGGCCGATGAAAAGAGAGGAAGATTGCAACCCGCACAGGCAAACTCGCCCAGCCGATGTTCGTTGTTCAGCGGGCTGGAATAAGGCCGTTCGGTGCCCGCCTCGCGCAAAATGTGGTACTGGTCATCGTTCAGCTTCTGATGCCATTGCTCATCGGTCAGGGTAAATTCAAACTTTTCGGCTTTCGCCTGGGCATCCGCTTTACGCGGGAAAAACGTCGGGAGCAGCCCCATCAGAGCGACCGCAGAAACCGCACTGCTGCCCAGCAGGAAATTGCGTCTGTTAATCATTTTTTGCCACCGTGCCGGTTGTTGTCGATGGCATCAGACTACAAGGGGAGGGGTTACGGAATCCTCGCGGAGAGTTAACAGTTTTGTGATAAATGGGGGGATGGCAGTTGCACTGCGGGGCTCGGGTAAAGGCTGGGATTAGGTAGTTTCGGTTTCTCACGTGCGGTGACTGCTCAGCAATTGCCGCCGAAACCGACCAAAGAGGGCTATGACGAGCCCTCTTTGGAATCTCCACGTCTTAAACTGCGCGCTATCGCTCGCTGGCTATGTTTCAGTCGCCGCAGCGACAGGCTGGAAATCTTGCCGCGTTGCGGTGCCTTCACTCGGTCCTGAAGCCTCTGGTCTTCAGGCCGCTCCGTTCAGCAAGCTTTCTGAATCGCCCGCAGCATTTTAAAAGATAAAAAAGTGAGGTTGTGAAGTATAAACCTGAGGCCGGTTCCAAAATCACGCCGGAGGAGAGGTGTAAAACCGCGCGGTAGTTTGCGCGGGTTGTAACCCGAACGGAGGGCACCGCGCAGCGGCGGGATTTTGCGGCTATCACTTCCCTCTCTTGGGCGGTTTCGGCGCAGCGCGTTAAGCAGTCACCGCACGTGAGAAACCGAAACTGTCACCTTACTATTTTTATAAAATCGCCTTAGCACTGGCATCCGCGCCACCGCGGATAAAGAAAAAATCAAGGCACAGCTTCTCGGTAAAAACTAATTTTCAGTTTTTAAAATATTTACTCGAAAGCCTATTAAGGGCCAGCATTCTTTCTGTCACCAATAATAAACTTCTGAAAATTCCATTTTTACAACTCAATTAATCGAATGCCAGAACACTGAGGCATAACGTTACGCCTCACTTTTGAAAATGGAATTCATGAAAATGGCTATACCAGCTTACTTATGGCTTAAAGACGACGGCGGCGCACTGATTAAAGGCGGTGTGGATGTTATCGGGCGGGAATACAGCATTGAGGTTAAGGGCTTTCATCACAACCTGATGACGCCAACCGATGACCGTACAGGGAAAATTACGGGTACACGTATTCATTCCCCTATGATGCTGATAAAAGATTTTGACTGTTCCAGCCCGTACATCTACAAAGCAGTGGCAACGGGTCAATGCCTTGCTTCGGCTGAAATCAAATGGTATCGGATCAATGATGCAGGCCAGGAAGTTGAGTATTTCAACATGCTGTTAGAAGGTGTGCGGATTGTCTCTATTTCCCCAGTAATGGGTCATTCAACCGATCCTAATGAAAACCATATGGAAACAGTAGAACTGCGCTACGAGAAGATTACGTGGAAGCATAACGATGGCAATATCATCTATGCTGATTCATGGGATGACCGCCAGACTGCATAAGAAAAGGGGCTGAGGCCCCTTAGTCATATAGCCAGCGACCTGCTTTTGCTGATTCGATAATCATGCCCAGCGTCAGCGTTTTAAATTGATGGTCTTGCCATTCCTTTTTGAGCTTAAACTGCCACCAATAAAACTCCGGCATGAAATAGTCATCTATGTTGAAATTGCTATGCTCAATGCCATATCGCGTGAACAAATCAAACAACATTTCTTCCAGCTCTTCCTGAAAGAAATTGAAGTGCTCCTCAAATGTCCAATCCTTTTGTGCCGGCTTATCACGTTGGCCATATGTATTGGTGACGTAATCTAAGAGCTCTTGCTCATCCGGTTTTAGCATTAGAAATATGCCCATGCTATACGATGCTCGGGCCTTGATATCAGGTTGTATTTTTCCCTGGTATCTTTCGCGACTAGGCTTACGATAATTATCGCCTGCGCGTAGCCAATAAAAGGCACCGCTCTACCCACTACTGCCCCTATTTTGCTTGTAACGCGAGTACGCCCCTTCACAATAGTTGAAAATTGGATCCCATATGGAAAGTGTGCGTTTTTAAATATTCTGCGAGCTAATTTTGACGCAATACTCGTGCGAGAAACCTTTGATCCCAGCACAACTCGTTTCTTAAGTATTGGTTGCCCGGCAAGAATCGTCGCCGCTGTTCCTACTGAAACACCAAGGTGGTCCGCCAAACTCTCAGCGAATATTAACCAAAATAGTTCTTCTTTAGATACGTTAGCATTCCCATGGTAGAAGTAAGTCCCGCCCAACTCTTCAGTAGTATCCATTCCCAATATCCTTTTGATTAGTAGGGCTTAAGAGTACTGCCGCTTTCATAAACAGGCAATATACCTTTTCCCCGGATAGCATCATTGCTCCGCTCGTCACTTTAAACACTATGTCTATACTTAAAACCTCAAGACGGAGGGGATTTTATGTGTGGACGCTTCACCCAATACGAACCCCGCTCGCATTACATCGAAGTTCTGGCGCCAGATAAAGAATTCGCCAGCGGCATTGATGACATCCCGATTGACCGCTATAAAGTCGCGCCCGGTACACGGGTTCTTCTGCTCAATCAGCGTGACGACAAAATCTATCTGGACCCCGTTAGCTGGGGATATCAACCTGGTTGGGCGAAGGAGTCAAAGCGGCCACCGATGATCAACGCCAGGGTAGAAACCGTGGCAACAAGCCGTATGTTTAAACCGCTGTTCGAGCATGGACGTGCATTAGTGATGGCTGATGGATGGTACGAATGGAAGAAAGACCGATCTGACTCGAAGATCAAACAGCCGTACTTCATCTACCACAAATCACATGTCCCGCTATTCTTGGCGGCCATAAGCCGGTATCACCCTGGCGCAGCCGGAACGCCGGAGGATGATGGCTTTGTAATCGTGACCGCTGCTAGTGATCATGGGCTGCTGGATATCCATGACCGTCGCCCGCTCGTTCTTGACCCCGTAAAGGCGCTGGAATGGCTGAATGGTGACACCCTATGGTTCGCCATATCCCCCAGACCGTAGCTGATTTTTTCTTTTACGGATAACTTCGCCGTCATTTTTCGTCCTGCCTTTTGTAGGGTTAAACACAAAAAAGTCAGTCCGTCCGTGGCCCGAGGACTTGTTATAGAATGGTTAAAAGGCAGTCACAATTGCGAGATGTTATAAATTTCTTATGTTTTTTGATTAATGTGATACCGGTAACATGGATATGATCAAAAAAAAATGAGGCAGTCCGAAGACCACCTCATTTCTGTTTACTGTACCGACCGGTTAAGGGTCGATAATCACATCACTGCCCGTCAGGCGTGAGTGACAGGTTTCTGTTCTGAACTGGCCTGTGCGTTTTCCAGCATTCTGCGTACCGGAATAATCAGCACGAACAATACTGCGGCACAGATAAGCAACGCGATGGAACAACGCGCAAAGAGATCAGGCAGCATATCCAGCTGATCGGCTTTCACGTGACCACCAATAAGGCCCGCCGCCAGGTTACCCAGCGCACTGGCACAGAACCACAGCCCCATCATCTGACCGCGCATTCTCTCCGGTGCCAGCAATGTCATGGTCGCAAGCCCTATCGGGCTCAGGCAGAGTTCGCCGAGCGTCAACATCAGAATACTGCCCACCAGCCAGAATGGTGAAACACCTGCGCCGCCGCTGTTCAGCACGTTCTGCGCCGCCAGCATCATCAGGCCAAAGCCTGCCGCTGCGCACAAAATACCGATGATGAACTTGGTGATGCTGCTCGGACGGATGTTTTTACGCGCCATCATTGGCCACGCCCAGCTAAATACCGGTGCCAGCAGGATGATAAACAATGCATTGACAGACTGGAACCAGACCGCCGGGATTTCGAAATCGCCGATCATGCGGTTGGTGTAGTCATTTGCAAACAGGTTGAAAGAGGTCGGTTTTTGCTCGAACGCAGACCAGAAGAACGCAGCGGAAACCAGCAGGATAAAGCAGACCAGCAGTCTGGCGCGCTCTTTGCGGTTAAGTCCGGCGAACAGGAACAGGTAGATAAAGTACAGGGCGACGGATGCCGCAATCACATACACCAGCACGCTGGCGACAGCGACCGGATTGATGACAATCACGCCCTGCGCAATCAGCGTTACAACGACAGCCACACCAACGGCCAGCGCCAATAACCAGGCACCCACACCGTTTTTCTTAGCGACAGGATTGTTCCAGGTGGAATCCAGACCGACTTCGCTGTCATAGCGTTTCATTGCCGGTACGGCATAAACGCGGAAGATAATCAGCGCCACCAGCATACCGATACCACCGATACCAAAGCCCCAGTGCCAGCCATGCGATTTTATCAGCCAGCCGGAAATCAGCGGTGCAATAAACGACCCCATGTTGATGCCCATATAGAACAGCGAGAAACCGCCGTCACGGCGTGCATCGCCCTTCTTATACAGCGTGCCTACCATGACCGAGATACAGGTCTTGAACAGGCCGGAACCCAGCACGATAAACATCAGGCCGATGAAGAACAGGTTGTCGCCCATAAAAGCCGACAAGGCAATCGACAGGTGACCCAGCGCAATCAGGATTGAGCCGTACCAGACTGCACGTTGTTGCCCAAGCCAGTTATCTGCCAGCCATCCGCCCGGCAACGCCGCCAGATACATACAGCCCGCAAAGATACCGACGATGGCCGATGCATTTTCACGCGCCAGTCCCATGCCGCCGTCATACACCGTCGCTGCCATAAACAGGATCAGTAAAGGACGGATACCGTAAAACGAGAACCGCTCCCACATTTCTGTGAAGAACAGAGAACCCAGCGGATAAGGATGACCGAAGAACGTCCGGCTCTCGTTTTTGTGATCAGAGGAATGCATAAACTCTCCAAAAGGTGTGTCGTAGTGTTTGTAAAATCTCAATGCCTGGCGGTTATCATTTCGCCGCTCTTTAACATTCAGAAATTATTATTTGCCATTCGAAACTAGTTTTGTCTGGCGAGAACTGCAGAACTTTTAGAGGAAAAGTCGACAACTGTCTACCTTTACAGAGTTTATGTTGGCAAAAATGTGGGACTATTCAGGAGAAAAAAGAAGGGAGTTTTCAGGGAAATCGATTTTTAACTGCTTGATTTCAGGAATTTTCTTAGAGATCCCCGAAACTGTTTTTACGCGAAAAGTTTATGTTCAGATGAATTTCCGTAGAAACGGCTTCTGAAGCTTCTCCTCCCTATTTTCAGAGGGAGGAGAAAGTCACCTTACTCCGCCAGAAGTGGCGGGATCGACGGCACCATCGGCGCATTGTCGATATCTGCCTGCGTCATCTTAAACGCCTCGGGATAATGTTCGCGGCTGGTGCGACGCAGAGGTTCAGTAGAACGCCAGGTGTACAAACAACGCTGGCACTGATGCACGGTCCAGACACCTTTCACCGGAGACACGGCCATCAGTTCGATATGCTCATCGGCACAACGTGGACAAATCATAATCACTCCTTACTATCTTTAATGAATGTTCAGGCTTTGCGCCCGTCCAGCATAGAATTGAGTTTGGCGACCCAGTCTTTGGTTTCTGGTAAATCGCGTACCGGCTGGCTGTAATGACCGCGGTTATCCGGCGCGACCGGCGTGGTGGCATCAATAATCAGTTTGTCAGTGATCCCCGCCGGCGATGACCCCGGATCCAATTCCAGCACGGACATATTCGGCAGCTGAACCAGGTCGCCCGCCGGATTCACCTTGGCGGAAAGCGCCCACATCACCTGCGGCAGGTTAAACGGATCCACATCCTCATCGACCATAATCACCATTTTCACGTACCCCAGACCGTGCGGCGTGGTCATTGCGCGCAGCCCCACGGCACGGGCAAAACCACCGTAACGTTTTTTAGTGGAGATAATCGCCAGCAGACCGTGGGTGTACATAGCGTTAACCGCCTGCACTTCCGGGAATTCGGCTTTGAGTTGCTGATACAACGGCACGCAGGTGGCCGGCCCCATCAGATAGTCGATTTCGGTCCATGGCATGCCGAGATAGAGGGACTCAAAAATGGGATTGTTGCGGTAAGAGACTTTATCGATACGCACCACGGTCATATTGCGGCCACCGGAATAGTGCCCGGTGAATTCGCCGAACGGCCCTTCGATTTCGCGTTTACGCCCTTCAATCACCCCCTCGAGGATCACTTCTGAACCCCATGGCACGTCAAAACCAGTCAGCGGTGCCGTCGCGATCGGATACGGCGCCTGACGCAATGCGCCCGCCATTTCATATTCCGACTGGTCATATTTCAGCGGTGTTGCGCCCATCAGCGTAATGATCGGGTCATTACCCAATGTGATGACTATCGGTAAATCTTCGCCGCGTTCTTCCGCTTTATGTAAGTGCAGCGCAATGTCATGCATTGGCACCGGTTGCAGCCCGAGCTTACGTTTACCCTTCACTTCCATACGATAAATGCCGACATTCTGTTTATCGAAGCTGTCCGGGTCGGTCGGATCGCGGGACACCACGCAGGCTTTATCGAGATAGAAACCACCGTCGCCGTCGTTCAAACGGAACAGCGGCAGAATGTCGAACAGGTTGATGTCTTCACCGTCGACGGTATTTTCTGCCCACGCCGGATTTTCACGACGTTCGGGTGTGATCGGAAACGTATCCCAGCGGCGGATATATTCGGCAATCTGTTCGTTGGTCGACGTGGAAGGCGGCAACCCCATGGCAATGGCATGATTGGGCCATGACCCCAGCGTATTTAAGGCGATACGCGCGTCGGTAAACCCTTCCACATTGTCAAAATACAGCGCAGGTGCGCCCTCGCCGATACGGCCTGTGGCATTCGCCGCCGCGGCCAGATCCGGCTCCGCTTTCACCTGCTCGGTGATTTTCAGCAGTTGTCCGTTCTCATCCAGTGCGCGCATAAAACTGCGCAGATCATCAAAAGCCATCTCGATTCTCCTGTACTTGGTACGTAGTAGATTTAACACGTTTTAGAAACTAATTAGTGACACTGTCACTTTGTTGCCGTTAACCCGGCCCAACGCTTAGCCCGATGATATTCAAGGCCAAACTGGTCAAGCACGCGGGTCACAATGTGATCGGTCACGTCCTGAATGGTTTCAGGATGGTTGTAGTAAGCCGGCATCGGCGGCACGATTGCGGCCCCCATGCGGGAAAGTGCGAGCAGGTTTTCAAGGTGAATGGTGCTGAGAGGGGTTTCACGCGGAACCAGCACCAGTTTGCGGTTTTCTTTGAGCACCACATCTGCCGCGCGCCCGACCAGCCCTTCGGCATATCCGGCGCGGATCCCCGCCAGCGTTTTCATGCTGCACGGGATGATGATCATGCCGTCCGTTTTGAAAGAGCCGGAAGAAATCGTGGCTCCCTGATCGGCGCAGTTGTGCGTGAAGTCCGCCATGGCACTCACCTCGCGTGCGGTGTAAGGCGTTTCAAGTTCAATCGTGGTTTTCGCCCATTTCGACATCACCAGATGTGTTTCCACACCGTCCATATCCCGCAACGCCTGCAACAGCGTTACCGCCAGCGGGGCGCCCGTCGCGCCCGTCATCCCTACAATCAGTTTCATTCCAGCCTCACACAGATCATGATCCCGAACATTTTGTTCGTATACGAATGATTTTTACCTTATACTCCTTTTCAAATCACCGCAATGGTCTGTCGCATTCATTCCTCATAGGTTGCTAAAATAGCCGGAGACCTATAAGAACAGCGGAAACCGATGATGAGCACACAATTGAGACAGGAAGCCTTTCACATAATGCGTAAGGTATTCCAGCAGCACACCGCGCGCTGGCAGCAATGCATCCCGGAACTGACCAAACCGCAGTACGCCGTGTTGCGCTCGATTGCTGAAAATCCGGGAATTGAACAGGTACAACTGACCGGTGTGGCGATCAGCAGTAAGGCTACCCTGGCAGAAATGTTGTCGCGGCTGGAATCACGCGGGCTGTTAGTGCGTCAGGCCGATCCGGCAGATAAGCGCCGGCGTTTTATCACGCTGACCGCAGAGGGAAAAGCCGTTCTGGCGAATACTCAACCTGTCGGTGAGCAGGTGGATACTGAGTTTTTGGCAAGATTATCTCCTGACGATCAGCGGCATCTGGTGCGTTTACTTAAGCAAATGCTGGAAACAGAAGACTGAAAGTTGAGGAGTCACGGGAGTTTTTATGATTGAAGAAGTCGTGTTGCTGGATGGACAACATCAGCCATCGGGAACCATGGACAAAGCGCTGGTGCATTCCGGACATACTCCGCTGCATCTGGCGTTTTCCTGTTACATCCGCAATGACCGTGGCGAGATTTTGCTGACGCGCCGTGCGCTGGGCAAAGTCGCGTGGCCGGGAGTCTGGACGAATTCCGTGTGCGGGCATCCGCTGCCCGGCGAGTCCCTGCAGGCGGCGGTTCTGCGCCGTTGTCAGTATGAAATCGGATTATCCGTGGAAAACATCACCCCGCTGGTGGATGAATTTCAGTATTACGCCACCGATGCTTCCGGCATTGTCGAAAATGAATTCTGCCCGATTTTTACCGCCTTCACCGGCCAGACACCGGCACCGCGCGAGTCTGAAGTGATGGATTATCAGTGGGTGAAACCAGAAGATTTGCTGAGCAGCGTGCGCACGACGCCGTGGGCCTTCAGCCCGTGGATGGTGTTACAACTGGGTCAGATCACTGAGAAAAACCTCAGTCTGCTGGGGTGAGCGTAGACGCACAAACCGGACATGCTGCCATGCGGGGTCACGGAGTAACGCCTCATACTGGCGGCGGTTTTTCCTGTAAGTTTTCAGCGTCCACAGAATTATCGACTCCCGGCTGAAAAAGCTTTTGCGAAACGTCTCGTAGTTGCCTGTCCCCGCCCAGATTTCCTGCCCGCCCCACGCACGCGTAGCCGCCCTTTTAACTGCCTGAAACAGCGTGCGCCCGAACGAATAATCCACCCAGACGATCACATCAATATTTCGCCATTTGACGGGTTGCGAGCGTTTGTAATTGCCGTCGATGACCCAGCTTTCGCTGGCTGCCATTTTCTCTTCAAGGCGGGCAAAGAATTGTTCGTCAGGCGTACCCTGCCAGTCAGGCCGCCAGAACAGCGCATCCAGTTCAATATAGGGAATATTCAGTTTCTGAGAAATGCCACGTGCAAGCGTTGATTTGCCGCTGCCGCTGGTGCCTATGACGTTAACTTTCACCGCAAGACTCCTGATCTGCTGTTGCAGAATTCGCCGGATGGCGAAAAAAAGGGCGGTTATTCTGCCGCACAGGCGGACTGTTGTACAGATGCAATAGACAACCGCAGAAGTCACCTTATTTACCATTACATATGAAACTAACGCGTACTGCGAATGTAACCGCTTTAAATGAAATTGAGCATTTCGTGCTTTTTAAAACATTGCTAGCAACAATATTTAAGATTTTTCGCATCCATACCTGTACAAAATTGCAATCATTGTATAACTTTCTTGTACCCCTGCTTCATCATTAGTCCGTCTTTTACGGGCAGTTTCAGCCTGGCCTTTGGAAGAAAAAATTGGATTTCCCTTCTTCCAAAGGTTTTTTTCATGGCTGATTTTATTTTTGTACAAAATAATCACGGGATGAACAGGGAAGGCAATTGTGAAGAAACGCTTCACAATATTCTCTTTTCTGACTGGCAATAGGCACTTTTCCGGCGATGATAATTCGCAGAAAAGTTTGAGGAGGTCTACATGCAACTCGAAGCAGAACAAACAGTTACAGAAATCAGTGATTATTTCAAAACCCGTGAAACACCAACATTAAGCGAAGTCGAGATCCTCGGCACCATCGTTTCAGGGCTGTTAAACAACGGCTATCCGGTAAGCAATAAAGCGATTATTGAAGGGCTGCTGCGCCAGCTGGAGCAGGAGTCTAACGTCAGCAACCAGCAGGGTTGCCGTAATTTGCTGGAGCTGGTTTTGCTCTCCACGCAAGATGACATAATTTAACAAATACACCGGCCTGTTAAGTAACAGTGCTAGCAGGCCGGTGTTCACTTCTTTCTGAAGCTTTAGCGTATCACAGCGGTTTCAGTGTCGCAGCGATCACGTCTTTCACCGGCGTCGTTGGACGACCAATCAGTTTGCTCAGTGTATGAGAATCATCAAACAGACCACCCTTCTCTGCGCCCGCGTCAGAATCTGCCAGCATATACGCCAGACCTTCCGGTAAACCGGCGCCCAGTAAGGCTTTAGCAAATTCTGCTTCCGGCAGATTCACGTAATCCACTTTTTTGCCGGACTGATGCGCGATTTCCGCCGAGAATTCAGCCAGCGTGTAGGATTCGTCGCCCGCCAGTTCGTAGATTTTCCCGCTCTGATCCTCAAGCACCAGAACGGCAGCCGCCGCTTCGGCATAATCCTGACGGGCAGCAGAAGAAATCCGCCCTTCTCCGACAGAACCTATAAAGGCGTTATGCGCCAAAGCCGGTGCAATGCTCGCGGCATAGTTTTCCGTATACCAGCCGTTACGCAGCAGGACAAAAGGAATGCCGGATTCACTTAACGCTTTTTCGGTCGCGCGGTGTTCCACGCCCAGTCCGAGCGGAGATTTATCCGCGTGCAGCAGGCTGGTATAAGCCAGAAGTTTCACGCCCGCACGTTTAGCCGCCGCGATCACCGCGTTGTGCTGCGCTTCGCGCTGACCGACTTCGCTTGAGGAAATCAGCAGCAGTTTCTCTGCGCCTTTAAACGCTGAATCCAGCGTTTCCGGCTTGCTGTAATCCGCCTGGCGAACCTGAACGCCTAAATCCGTCAGATCTTTGGCTTTCTCAGGGCTGCGCACTGCGGCAATAATTTGATTAGCGGGCACTTTTTTCAGAAGCGCGGCAATAACAAGGCGGCCTAACTGGCCGGTAGCACCGGTAACTGCGATCATATTTATTCTCCTGAAGGTTTCGACACAAAATTCATATTGTGGGTTTATGTTCTGCAAGACGCGAAATTCGTCGCCGTGAAGACATGCTATGCGATACACTTACTTTTCGTAAGTACGCACCAAAAGGTAAGTATGAAAATAATTCCGTCAGACCCGGCTGAGGCACGCCTGCCGCTGTCAGAACAAATTCGTCAGGGGAAAGTCCTCGACCCGAATTGTCCATCACGCGAAATTCTGCGCCACGTCACCAGCCGCTGGGGTTTACTGATCCTGATCGCCCTGTGCGACGAAACGCTGCGCTTTAGTGAACTGCGCCGCAAAGTCGGGGGTATCAGCGAAAAGATGCTGGCGCAAACGTTACAGACCTTAGAAGAAGATGGCTTTGTCGACCGGCATTCGTTTCCGGTGGTGCCGCCGCATGTTGAGTATAGCCTCTCGCCTCTGGGGCTTGAGATGAAAGACCAGGTTGCCGGGCTGGCCGACTGGCTGGAATTCAATCTGCATCGCATTCTCAGGCAGCGCGAACTGCGCGTGGTCGGGGAAGAATAACCCTCAAAAAATCTTAACAAGAACGCAAAAATTCTCACCTATCATTGTTTCAACCCGCCGACTAACATCATTTCATTGATTCGATAAATGCTTTTATTTAAATCAGCTGAGGTGATGTATGTCCCAGTCCCACAAGCAACACGTTACGCTCGTCATTACGCACAAAATTGCCCCCGCCAGCGAGGCACAATACGAAGCCTGGCTGAACAAAATCATGCCGCAGGCGAGCACGTTCCCGGGACATCTGGGCGTCAACGTCATCCGTCCAAGCCGCAGCGGGGATCCGTACACCATTCTGGTGCGCTTCGACACGCTGGAAAATCTCAACGCCTGGCACAACTCTGAACTGCGTAAACAGCTGGTGGCAGAAGTCAGTCCGCTGCTGTTGCAGGACGACAGCACCGAAGTGCGTCCCGGCGCGGAATTCTGGTTTACCCCGCCGAGTGCGACGGTTCGTCCCCCTGCCCGCTGGAAACAATACCTGCTTACCTTGCTGGTGATTTACCCTTCGACCCACATTGTGCCCTGGTTTTGGGGGCAATTTTTGCCGCAGCTTAAAGGCACGGAAGGCGGTCATTTACTCAATGACGCCTCTGTGGTTGCGCTGGTGGTTTTCCTCTGGATGCCAGTGATTACCCGAGTTTTCCATTCATGGCTGACGCGCACTTCCGCGCAATGACAGGAGCTTTTCCAATGACACGTTTTGCTTCCCTGATCCTGATTAATGGCAAATTTCATACCGTTGACCGGGAGAAACCCCTGGCGAACGCCGTGGCGATTAAAGACGGCAAATTTCTTGCTGTCGGCACTGAAAATGAAGTGATGCAGTTCGCGGATGCGTCTACTCAGGTGGTGGATCTGCACGGTCACACGGCGATCCCCGGTCTGAACGATTCCCACCTACATCTCATCCGTGGCGGGCTGAACTACAATCTGGAACTGCGCTGGGAAGGCGTGCCTTCTCTGGCCGATGCGCTGCGGATGCTGAAAGAACAGGCACTGCGCACGCCCTCACCGCAATGGGTACGCGTGGTCGGTGGCTGGACGGAATTTCAGTTCGCCGAACGCCGGATGCCGACGCTGGAAGAGATCAATCAGGCAGCACCCGACACGCCGGTATTTATCCTGCATTTATACGACCGCGCCCTGCTCAACCGCGCCGCACTGAAGGTCGTCGGTTACACCAAAGACACGCCGAATCCGCCTGGCGGAGAAATTCAGCGCGACAGCAACGGCAATCCGACCGGTATGTTAATTGCCAAACCGAATGCGATGATCCTCTATTCGACGCTGGCGAAGGGCCCGAAACTGCCACTTGAGCAGCAGGTGAATTCTACACGCCAGTTTATGCGCGAACTGAATCGCCTCGGCCTGACCAGTGCGATTGATGCGGGTGGCGGCTTCCAGAATTATCCTGAGGATTATCAGATCATTGATGAACTTCATCAGAAAGATCAGCTGACCGTGCGCATCGCTTACAACCTGTTTACCCAGCGGCCGCAGCATGAGCTGGAAGATTTCGAGCTGTGGACCGATATGCTGAAACCGGGTCAAGGCACAGATTTCTACCGTCACAACGGCGCGGGCGAGATGCTGGTGTTTTCCGCCGCTGACTTTGAAGACTTCCTGCAACCGCGTCCGGATTTACCGCCAGGCACCGAAGTTGAGCTGGAACGCGTGGTGCGTCATCTGGTGGAGCACCGCTGGCCGTTCCGTCTGCACGCCACTTACGATGAGTCGATCAGCCGTATGCTCGATGTCTTCGAAAAGGTGAATAACGACATTCCGTTCAACGGCCTGCACTGGTTCTTTGACCATGCGGAAACCATTACCGAGCGCAATATCGAACGCGTAAAAGCGCTCGGTGGCGGCATTGCCGTTCAGCATCGTATGGCGTTTCAGGGGGAATATTTCGCTGACCGTTACGGCATCGAGGCCACCAGACACACGCCGCCGGTGGCGAAAATGCTCTCTGCCGGTCTGCCGGTCGGGCTGGGCACTGACGCCACGCGCGTTGCCAGTTACAACCCGTGGACAGCGCTGTACTGGCTGGTTTCCGGCCGCACCGTCGGCGGCATGGCAATGTACGATGACGATGCGCGCATCGACCGCGAAACCGCGCTGATGCTGTGGACGCAGGGCAGTTCCTGGTTCTCCAGCGAGCAGGGCAAAAAGGGGCAGATCAAAGCCGGACAGCTGGCGGATCTGGCGGTGCTTTCGGAGGATTTTTTCAGTGTGCAGGAAGAACGTATCAAGGGCATTGAATCGGTGATGACCGTCGTGGACGGCAAAGTGGTGTACGCGGCAGGCAGTTTCTCACCGCTCGCCCCGCCTGCAATCCCGGTCTTACCGGACTGGTCGCCAGTCACCAACGTGCCTGGCCATTACCGCTCTGCCCCGCCAGAAGGTGCCGCGCGCGTCGGGCTGGTACGTCAGGCACATCAGTGCGCCGGGCCTTGTGGCGTGCATAAACACAGCCATGACATCGCCCGCGGATCCGATGTCCCGGTGTCCAACGACAACGCCTTCTGGGGCGCGCTGGGATGTTCGTGTTTCTCGTTCTGATCATGCGTGACTGACAAAAAATTAGCGCCCGATATGATGTCGGGCGCTGTCACTACGCTTCAGTAGCACTGCACATAATATTAATAATGTCTTTCGATAAACAATCAGGCTCTGTTACGTCTTGCTCACGAAACGGGGTTATTCTTTTCGGATATCCTGCCCGATTAACACCCCCAGAGAAAGTCGCCTCAATTGTGTGTATATATACGTTCTGTTTAATATTGCCCTGATAGTATCCGCCTGCAATTAATAATAAATCTAAAGAGGACGTGTATGTTAAACGATGAACCCCCGTCGGGTATCCCGACCAACATCTGATTATCCTCAGCACCTGTCAGTGTCTGTAAGGATAATCAGAACCACAAGCCCGATAAATTAAGGGCGAAGATTATCTTTATTTCGATGCTGTTATATCGAGGTGCTCTATGCTGTTACAAAAATTTGTTTTTCCACTGATGTTGAAGACTACACATTCTTCATCTTTCAGCGATACGCTTGCCAATAAAAGCATTACGGCCCCAACTGCCAGGGCGCCGCGGTCCTTTCCTTTCGTTCAGACCCTGAAGCAATACTTCTCAACCCATTATCAGCGTGCGATTAAATCGCAAATAGACAGTCTTCTCCCCTGAGAGGGCGAGGTTCATTACGGTATCGACGTCTTACACTGTTACCGTGATGAACATTATTCTAAATTGAATACGGCGTATAAATAACTCCATTTATCCGGAGGGATTAATTACGCCCTATTCTCTCTGCTTATCGGTTTTAATCGATATAAAAATTCCCACTGAGAATTAACGTTATGCAGAAGAACACCCCAGTGATGAGCCGGAATAAATTCGGCCTGAATGATCTGATTATCATCTCAATATTGTGTCTGTTAGCAGGATTACTGATTTATGGCTGGCAAGGTATGCACTCGCCTTTTGACGGGAGCACGCTACCGCCAGTCACACAAGACTATAAAGACTTACCTTATTACGCATTACGCACCACCATGCGCCTGCTGTTTGGGTTAGCGTTCTCACTCATTTTCACCATCGTATTTGGTGTGCTGGCAGCAAAATATGCTGCGATGCGTCGCATTATTTTGCCTTTTGTGAACTTTATGGAGTCCGTTCCTCTTCTGGGATTCCTGACCTTTACCACTGCTTTCTTCCTGGGGCTGTATCCGCACAGTGTTATGGGGCTTGAGGGGCTCGCCATCTTTGCCGTATTTACCGGACAGGCGTGGAATATGATGCTGACGATGTATCAGACTTTACGCGTGGTGCCGAACGAACTTACCGAAGTCTCCTGCGCGTTTCAATGCAACCCGTGGCAACGGTTCTGGCGGCTGGGATTTCTCTACTCATTCCCCGGTTTGCTGTGGAATACCATGGTGTCTCAGTCGGCGGCATGGTTTGCGCTGATTGCCTCCGAGATGCTGACTATCGGCAACAATAACGTCAATCTGCCCGGTGTCGGATCGTTTCTGGGTCAGGCCATTGATGCCGGAAGCATCCACGGTGTGCTCTGGGGCGTACTGGCTCTCGTCATCACCATCGTGCTGTTTGACCAGTTACTTTTCCGCCCGTTAGTGCGCTTTGCCAGCCAGTTTAAATATGAAGATACCTCTTATGCTGAACGGCCAACCTCCTGGTTTTACAGCTGTTTGCAGCGGTCATTCACCGGGCAGCTGCTGGGAAAACTGGGCAGCCGCTTCTGCCAGTTCTGGCTGTTCACATTGCCTAAGGCGTGGTACCTGCTGGGGCTGAGTCGTCTGTTTAATTTCCTCGGATTACTCAACTGGCTATGGGCGAGTCTGTGGTATCTGGCGATTGCCGTCGCCTGCTTGTACTACGGCAATATTTTATGGGGTTATCTGCCCTTCCAGTATCTGTCAAAGCTTCCTGAATGGATGGGACTGACGGCGGCGCGGGTAATCATCGCCATGCTGCTAAGCATTGTTATCTTTACGCCGCTTGGCGTATGGATCGGCCTGCGTCCGCGACTGGTGCGTATTTTCCAGCCCGTGATTCAGATCATGGCAGCCATTCCGTCTAACGTTTTCTATCCGATTGTCACCGTCATTTTGATCACCTGGCATCAAAGTCTGAATGCCTGGACAATCCCGATGATCATGCTGGGTACGCAGTGGTACGTGTTGTTTAACGTGATTGCCGGGGCATCTGTTATCCCTAGTCAGATGGTGGATGTGAGCCGGGTCTTTGGCGTGAAAGGCTGGATGTGGTGGAGCAAGTATATTTTGCCCGCCATTTTCCCGTACATCGTGACAGGCATTATTTCTGCCGCCGGCGGAGCCTGGAACGCTGCCATTGCTGCCGAAGTACTGAACTGGGGCGACGTCACTCTCAAAACCAACGGACTGGGCGCATTCATTTCCACCACCACCGAGGCCGGGCAAAACCCTGAGGCTGCACTGGGCTGCATTGCCATGTGCTTTATGGTTGCCCTTTGCGTGATATTCATCTGGCAGCCACTTTATCGTTTTGCAGAAACCCGGTTTAAATTTGACTAACTCGCTTATAAATAAAGTTAAAAAGAGATAATGACATGAAAAATACCCGTACTGTTTTAGAAATTAAAAATGTGTCGAAGTCCTTTCAGAAGGACCAAAAACATACGCAATGCGTTCTGGATAACATCAATCTGGAGGTCAGCGAAAATGAAATTGTTGCCTTGCTCGGACGATCTGGCTCAGGGAAATCCACCTTACTGCGCATGATTGCCGGGCTGGTTGACAGCAGCTTCGGTTCCATCGTGTGTAATGATCAACCCGTCACCGGCCCTTGCCCGGATACCAGTATGGTCTTCCAGACATTTGCGCTTTTCCCATGGTTAACCGTGTTTGGTAATGTCTCCTTTGGCCTGCAGGCGCTAGGTTTACCCGCCAGTGAGGTGAACCGCAGGACGGTAGATATGATCGACCTGATCGGTCTTTCAGGTTATGCGGACGCCTATCCAAAAGAGTTATCCGGCGGGATGCGCCAGAGGATTGGTTTTGCACGCGCTCTGGCGGTTGAACCTCAGCTGTTGTTGCTCGATGAACCTTTCTCCGCGCTCGACATTTATACCGGCCATAAGCTGCGTCAGGATCTGCTGGAGCTGTGGGAGAAGCACTACATTAAAACCAAGTCGATGATTCTGGTGACGCATGATATTGAAGAGGCCGTGATGCTGTGCGATCGTGTTCTCTTATTGACGGGTTCACCCGGTACCATCACGGATGAATTTAAAATCGATATTCCGCGCAAGACCCGTACACAGGAAAATACCAAAGTTTGGGTCGATACAATCAGTGATACGTTGAATCACAAGATTGCGCTAACGGCGACGCAGCTTTGAAACCGCTGTTGATCCTCTAGTTTTTTCACCTTCAGACTCATCATGCTGATATGACCCCTGTTCCTTATTATCCGGGGACAGAGGGTCATACCACGTTGTGTGCAAAGCGTAATTCCTGGCGATCAGTCACCGATCTTAATAACAATTTTACCAAATGCGCCACGGGAGAGGTGTCTGAACGCTTCGATCGCGTCACTAAAGCTGTACACCTGTTCAATGACCGGCCTGATATTATGTTCAGTGAGGAAAGGATTCATGCGATCAAAGGATGAACGCGGTGCAACAGCAATACCGCGTATCGTCGTCTGCCGGAAAATCAAAGGCATCAGATCAAGCTGTGAGGTCTGTCCGGTGAGAAAACCGACCTGAGCAATCGTCCCGGCCACTTTAGTGGCGGCAACCGACTGATTAACCCCGTTACCCCCGGCAACTTCCACCGTAATATCGGCGCCTTTACCCCCGGTCAGTTCAAGCACTTTGTTCTCCCAGTCAGGCGTATTTTTATAATTGATCCCCTCATCTGCGCCCAGCGCCTTGATCCGCTCAAGATTGGCGTCATTGCTTGACGTGGCGATGACTTTCGCACCGTACGCATGTGCAATCTGCGCAGCAAAAACAGATACCCCACCGGTACCTTGCACCAAAACCGTCTGGTCGGGCTGAAGATGACCGATGTCCATCAGCGAATACCAGGCGGTCAGCGCGGCGATAGGTAATGTTGACGCTTCCTCATCAGTCATGTTGTCCGGAGCTCTGACGGCACTGTCTTCGTGAATAATCATATATTCAGCCAGTCCTCCCGGCAGCGGCATACCCATACACCAGGCGGGTTCATCTGCTGCCGGTTCGCCATCCAGCCAGCGCGAATAGAGATGTGAATTGACACGTTCGCCGGTGCGAAAACGTGTGACCCCCTCGCCCACGGCCACAATGGTTCCCGCCGCATCAGAGACAGGTATAAGAGGTTTGGGAACCAGATGAGGCTCATAAAAGCCTTCAACAATCGCTTTATCACGAAAATTCAGGGAGACCGCACCTACTTTAACCAGAAGTTCACCTGGCCCCGGCTTCGGTGTTTCGACCTCTTCGAGGTGCAAATTTTCGAGACCAAAATCTTTCAATAACCATGCTTTCATTTCGTTGCGTCCACTTTGTCTGCATAAGATAAAGCCATGTTAGAGCGCAAAAGAGAGGGGAAAAAGTCACTGCAAAGGATTTCAGTGTTATTGCAGGGGAAACAATTCGGGTAAGGTACATCCCGCATTCCTGGTCATTGATAGGTAGAATTTGCCGGAAGAGGAGAAAAAACGATGCGCACTAATATGCTTGAGTTAATGAGTATTTTTGTTCAGGTTGTCGAACTGGGCAGTTTCACCAAAGCCGCAGATGCCTTGCAATTACATCGTCCTGCTGTCAGTAAATCCATTCAACACCTTGAAGACGATTTAGGGATAAAACTTCTCCACCGCACCACGCGCAGCCTGAGTATGACGGCGGAAGGAGAAGAAATTTATCAACGCGCAAAAGGTCTTTTAAGCGACGTCAACGACATGATGGCGGTTTTTTCTCCCAGCCAGCCGCCGCGCGGGCGCTTGCGCATCGATGCTCCGCTTGCCCTGACACACGCAATCCTTATTCCTTCTTTAAGTGAGTTCCAAACTCTTTATCCGCAAATTGACATTGTACTCACCGCATCCGATCGCCTGACTGATCTGATTTCAGAAGGTGTTGACTGCGTTATTCGTCTGGGGGAGTTAGCCGATTCCGGTTTCAGCGCGCGCCGTGTGGGCAGCGTCAGTATGACCACCTGTGCTGCGCCGTCATATCTGGATAAGTACGGTATTCCGCTGACGCCGGATGAGCTTGTGCATCATAAAGCGGTCAATTTTTTCAGTGAACACAGCCGTGAAGTGATGGACTGGAAGTATATGATGAACGGAGAAATTATTTCACGGCGACCGGGGAGTAATATGTTGGTTAACAATTCCGATGTACTTCTTTCCTGCGGGCTGGAAGGGCTGGGTTTAGTGCATGCATTACGGACAGCGCTGGAACCTCACATTCAGTCCGGCAGGCTGAAGGAAGTGCTCACGGATTACGCGGCTGTCACAAAACCTGTGTCTGTTCTGTATCCCGATCGCCGCTACCTGCCGTCGAAAGTCCGCGTTTTTATCGACTGGTTCTGCGAGGTCTTCGCAAGAAAGTATCAGGAATAACAGTGACACCGTCACTCAGAATTCATTTTGTGGTATTCAAACCTATTACCCTGCAACTCTCAGACTGCCGGTTTCGCAACCCTCTCCTGCTTCGCTTGCGCGCAATTCAGGAAAGCCCTCGCGCAAGCAGACAGGTGACGATGGCCGAGAACCAGCTCAAATTCGGGCTCAATACCCGATAAGGGATGATAGCTGATTTGATCCTGGCGAAAGCCACTCATACTTTGTGGCACGACGGACACCCCGCCCCCGACAGACACCAGTGACAGCACAGCGTGCATCCCGTGCGCTTCCTGAGTAATCGTCGGCACAAAACCTGCATTGGCACACAGGCGGATCACCTGCAGATGAAAGCTTCGCCCTTCTGCCATTGGCCACAAAATAAAAGGCTCTGCGGCCAGATCGGCGAGCGTAAGATTTGTCCGCTGGCTCAGGGGATGATCTACAGGCATCGCTATACAGAGACGGTCCTGGTCAAAGCGGGTCTTCACGACGTCTTCCGCGTTTTCAAGTGGAGGGATCAGTATTCCGATATCCAGCATTTCATCGCGTAAAGCAGCAATCTGAGAAGCCGTTGTCGCTTCACGCAGTTCAAGACGCACCTGCGGATGGCTTGCCCTGAATTCGCGGATCACATCAGGCAGGCGACCATACAGCGCGCTTCCGACATAGCCCAGCCTTAAAACTCCTGTTCGTCCCTCAGCCACATCAACCGTTGAAATAAGGGTTTTTTCGGCCTGTCGGAGTGTTTCACGTGCCTCACGTACAAACGTCGCTCCTGCTGGCGTCAGGCCAAGTACGCGGTTACCGCGCTCAATCAGCGTGACGCCTAAATCCTCTTCCAGTTTTCTTATCGCATGGGTCAGCGGCGGCTGAGACATATTCAGGCGCAGTGCAGCACGATGAAAATGCAATTCCTCCGCGACGGCGATGAATTGCTCCATCATCCTTAAAGTGACGCGTGCCTGCTTTTCTGTCGCCATGTCCGGCTCTCCCTGTGTTCAATGCGTTTGCTGACTGCCGATACAATTAAAGTATCACAGAGCCTCATAGTCAGTATTTTATCTATCGAAAGCGTGACTTTATGCTCTGTTCCCAATGAAAGCGTGTTAACGGGAGAAATGAGATGGTGACGTTTAAAAATCAGGTCGTACTTATCACCGGCGCAGCTCGCGGGCTGGGTCTGGCATATGCCCGGTGTATCGGTCAGCTTGGCGCAACAGTTCTGATACAGGATATCGGTGCCAACCCAGAGGGTGAAGGCACCGATCCGCTGGTCGCAGAGCGCGCGGCAGATATGTTGCGCTCAGAAGGTCTGGACGTACGGGTTATCACGGGAGACCTTGGCACACGTGAGGGCTGCCATACGCTGTGCGCAGACGCACTGCGTGTTGCCGCGCGGCTGGATGCCGTGATCCATAATGCGGGCTGGGTGGCTTACGAAAAAATCGGGATGATAGAAGAACGTTCTTTTGACCGCATGATGACTGTCACGGCTAAGGCGCCTCTCTGGCTTGCCCAGGCGGCCTGGCCCGCGATGAAAGCGGCGGGCTATGGGCGCATCGTAATGACCACTTCTTGCCGCGCGCTTTATCCGCAATATGTGCATCAGGGACTCGCCTCTTACGCGGCAGCCAAAATGGCGGTGGCTGGCCTCGTGAATGTTCTGGCGGAAGAAGGCAAACGTGACGGCATTATCGTGAATGCTGTTTCCCCCGTCGCCAAAACACGTATGTGGGGTGCAGAAGAAGAACCTGATGAACTTCTGCCATCGGCGGTGGCTCCGGGCGTGGCATACCTTGCCAGCGCACAATGTACCGAGGGTGGGTGGATCCTGCGTGCTGCGAACGGGCAATTCCATGCGACCAAAGCGGCGGAGGCCGCGGGTGTAGATTACCCCCGAAATCTTCAGGCTGTTCAGGCATCCACGGCTCTGGAGGTTGCACAAAACTGGGCGTCGATCGCGATTACCGCCGTGGAGCCACGCTCGTGAATGGCGTATCCGTGATATTTGCAGGCCAGGCAATACTGGGGGAATCTCCTGTCTGGAGCCGTTCAAGAGCCAGACTCTTATGGGTCGATACCATGGGGGCCTCTCTGAACTTTTTCGATCCCGCTACAGGCAGAAATTTCAGCCAACCGATGCCCGCTCCGCTCGGTTTTGTCGCAGAAAAAAGCTCGGGTGAGTTACTCCTCGGTGTAGGTTGTCATGTTGAGCAAATTGACGCAGCAGGAAACCGACGGCGAATTGCCACCGCGCCACACGCACAAGGAGGCTTTCGGCTTAATGATGCGTGTATGGACAGCGCAGACCGCCTGTGGGTCGGGCTGATAGATGAAGATCTGAAGAACGGGACAGGTTATCTGTATCGTCTGGATCCTGATGGTCGCTGGCACACCCTGGATTCGGGTTTCACACTTATCAATGGGATGCGGTTCAGCCGTGACGGCAAAATACTCTATGTGACGGATTCCCGGCGTGGAGAAATTTATCGCTATGAGTGCGACCCGACATCAGGCAACCTCAGCCATCGGCGCGTCGTTATCAGTATTGATCCCGGCAAAGGTAAGCCAGACGGACTGATCGTCGATCAGAATGGATTTCTGCTCAGTACGCTCTTCGATGGCGCGGCCATCGCGCGGATATCTCCGGAAGGAGAAATTGCCCAGTTGATCCTCCTTCCCGTTCAGCGGCCGACAAGCTGTGCGTTTGGTCATAATGAACAATCACTGTATGTCACCTCGGCACGGCTTGGGCTTTCGGAAAGGCTGTTAAAACACATGCCATTTGCAGGAGCACTTCTGAAAATTGACTACCAACGCGCAATACAACAACAGGCGATACAGGGGAAGAACCTGCGGTAAATCCATCACAGGCTGATGCGAGTGACATCATATAACACCAATTAAACAAGTAAATGCTTGTTTAATTGGTGAGGGATCGTATAAGTTAGGTGTTCATTCACTTCAGGAAGGACACTGACATGGCTGTTTTACCTACGCATCATGGGGATATTGATTATCTGGATATCGGTCAGGGCGACACGACGCTGTTCCTCATGCCGGGCTGGTGTCAGCCGAAAACCGTCTTCAATGACTTCGCTAAACTGGCCGCCGAATTCTTCCGTGTCGTCATCATTGACTGGCGTGGCCATGGTAAGTCATCGACCGATGGTCATGATTTTGACGGTGCGGCGTTATTAACCGATGCGTTGACCTTGATTGACCATCTGGGCCTGACCCGCGTTGTGCCTGTTTCCGTCGCGCATGCCAGCTGGATAGCGGTTGATTTGGCAGAAAGTATGGCGGATCGCGTGCCTCAAGTCATATTCCTTGACTGGATCATGAATGAACCTGCGCCGGCGTTCTTCACGTCAATCAAAGAGATGCAACGTGAAGACAACTGGCAATCTGCGCGGGATGAACTGTACGATTTTTGGTTAGCGGGCAGCGACTCGTCCATTATTAATGATCATCTAAAAATCGGGATGTCTGAGTCCGGTTACACACTGTGGCGCCTTGCAGGACAGGTGATTAGCGACGCCTATCATCAATACGGCTCACCGCTCCAGCGTCTGGAAAAACTCAAAAATCCCCCCAGGGCTACACACATCTACTCCCTCGACAGAGATGACGATTACTTAGCCGTACAGCAGCGTTTTGCTCAGGCGCATGATTTCTTTGATGTGAAACGCCTTGAAGATGCGAGAACTCATCTGGCTGTACTTGAAAAACCGGGCGATGTGCTGACGGCGATAATGAATAAGTAAGGAAAAAATCCCACAACAAGAGAAACCATCAGGGTGGACTGAGTAGTCCACGGTAGAGTCCATTCAGGATGCGGGGCGAATTATTCTATCCATATATTAATTGTGCTTCTCTGCGCGTGTAGTGATTTATTAGAATGATAAAAGCTAGTCATTCTAATGTTTGTTATCAATAACTGTGTTTTTAAACTTCCTGCTGCCTTCACGAAAGAAATAAGCCGCTGTTTTCAATGAATTAAAAGGTTCAACAAAAGCAATTTTGATGCTTTTCTAATCAGCCAAAAACTCATAATAAACTTCTGAAACTTTTATTTTTACGTGATTCGCTAATTGTTTCCTGCTCTGCGAAGGAATAGCTTAAAGCCTCACCTTTAAAAGGAATTTATAAAAATGGCAATCCCAGCTTATCTATGGCTTAAAGACGATGGCGGCGCACTGATCAAAGGTTCTGTAGATGTTAAAGATCGTGAGCATTCAATAGAAATCACCAGCTTCAGCCATAACCTCTATATCCCCACGGATGGTAATACCGGTAAGTTGACCGGTACACGTGTTCACGGTGCACTTATTTTCGAGAAAGAATTCGATAGCTCATCCCCATACCTGATGAAAGCAGTGGCAACGGGTCAATGCCTTGCTTCGGCTGAGTTCAAATGGTATCGAATTAATGATGCAGGTCAGGAAGTGGAATACTACAACATGCTGTTGGAAGGGGTGAAAATCGTCTCTGTAACTCCGATGATGCACGATTGCAAAACCGCTATTCATTCAGGCCATCTGGAGCAGGTTCAGGTTCGTTACGACAAAATCACGTGGCGTTACCTCGACGGAAACATTCAGTATTCTGACGCATGGAATGAGCGCGTAACCGGGTAGGTGCTGCAACATGGATACGGTTGAAGAGCTAAACGGAACGTACTTCTATCGAGGATTCTCTAATCTGTCATCAGGTGAATTGCTGTTCTGGGTGTTTCTGGACACTACCGCTGAACATTTCGGTGTTGATGACTTCCTGACGATTGGCCTGATTCTGCTTGGTCAGCCAACTCTAGGTACGCGCGGTAAGCCTAGGGGGACAACACAGGGAACATCACCATTGAGTCAGCAGTTGCGTCATTATCTGGACATTGAAACCAGACGTTTACCCACGCTGACAACGGGGAGTATTAAGCGCCTTGAGTTCAGCTATGTGACAAATCTGGGTGCTTTCGTTGGTCGGTGGATCCCCATTCTGGGAATTATCATCATAGCTGCTGATGTCTCGACGATTGCCTATAAAGCAACGAACAAGTACAACACCATAGCGCGGGGTAATGACAAACTATGGTAGTAAGCAACGAGGATGTCATAGAGTGGTACAGGCAGCGGTTCAACAAGCCTGTTCTGTTCTCTAAGAAACAGATTCCGGTCACGATTGACACCAGCCTGTCAACAGGTCGCTATGTCTGGGCAAGTGAAGCTGGTGCTGAAATCATGGAAGAGTATTTCCAGAAATTTGATGTAGACCCTGCTGGATTCGATTTCTATAAATACTGGCCTGTAGAGACCTTTATCTTATTTGCACTGTGCACGTCTGGCGCTGATGACGATGAACCTCAACCTTTGACCCTGCAAATGCTGGCAGAATCAGCCAGGGCAGGTAAATGGCTCTATGACTGACTCAAACTGGGTATCGGTTATTGATCCTAATTCTAACCCGGCTAAAGGCCGGGTTTTTACATGTACGGACTGCCTGTCGATCACCCGCTACATCATCGATACCGTGAGAACTGATTCAAGTCCGGCAGTTATCGCGTATATCCGTACAAATTAATCCTGCCCGAAAGGTATTCACCCAAGTAGACTTCACTGATTTTTTTGAAACCTTGCTCGGCGATCCTTGCTTCTAACCATTCAGCGTCTTTATTAATTATCTCAAGCAGATCGAAGTTTGCTGATCCATCCACGATGATGGGATAACGAATATTCTCGTCACCGCTTTGGATAATTGTTAACTGACCATTTTGTTCGAGGACCACGCGTTTAAGCTGTTCAACTTCATAAATGCCATTAGATCTTAACTTAAACATCAGGTCATTAGCTGAAACGCCATTTCTCAAACATTCTTTAACATCCACATTGCCGTTATGTACCAGCGTAATGGGTTTACCATCAATAATCCGCTTCACAAACCGGTTATTTTCTTTCAGGAATTTAAGAATGAAGACCAGCAACGTCCAGATAATTAAGACCAACACAAATTGCAGCACTGTAATTGATTCATTGTAGATGACACCACCGATGATCCCGCCCAGAACGTAATTCTGAACCTGATCCATAGCAGACGTCGGGGCAAGATTGCCTTTGCCCATAAGGTTGATTTGGACAATCAGGCACAGTATCCCCAGCCCCAATTTGATGATAATAGGTGTGTATATAGGCATTTGATTTCTCGTTATTTTATGATGTTAACTTCCGGGTTTGTTAACCAGACGTCCGTTAAGTTATAGGTGTTTTGATCTGAACTTAAGTTAACACGGTAATAGCCGTCGTTAACTTTAACGATCACGCCATCGGATAACTGCACTGAGCTGGAATAAATATCATTTATGCTGACATTCTTTTCTTTTGATAATAACGTGACAAAATTAACCATTTGCGACGACTGGGAGTGAATATTTTCACTGTTTGCATAATCTGCATACTGAACACCTGAAACGAACAGCAAAAACAAAAAAGCAATAATCGTCAAATCCCGATATCGGGTCTGCAGGCGATGGCGCATATACAAGCTGAAAACGACAATCAAAACAAACAATGTACTGAAAATAATTACATACTTAAGGTAATCATTTATATTTGACTGCGTTTGCAGATAATTTATCCCATAAAAATTCATACTAAAATCATTCCTTGTTGATTAAGGCTCTCTGCTTTTTATAATTATAGCAACGTATTGTCAATTATCTTGATGGTGATGAGTGTTTTTGTTAAAAAAAAAGAGTAAGCGTCAAATCCTTTGAGTATTACACGGACTTTATTTATACATTATTTTCACAAATTCAAGTGATACTACGACATTCTCTTCTCACTGCCCCGCCTGACAGGATTCTATAGAGGGGCATAACTCATTAACTATCTTTGCGTACAATTGAATTACAGAATGCTCTTCTCTTTTTCTCTAATCTGATATCAACATCATTAATAACCGCGTCATTACCCCAACCGAGATGTCTGTAAAATTTCGCAGCACGGCTATTCTTATCGGTTTCCAGCCAGACTACATCATGGTGTTTAAATAACTCTTGCTCAGCAGCCATGACAAGCTTACGCCCTGCCCCTTTATTTTCATATTCCGGGCGAACAAATGCCGCAAAGAGGCAGCCTTCATCCTGTAAAATCATTGAAAAACCGATAATTTTTTCATTATCAACTGCTACCCAGGCACAGGGGTTTTTCAGGATCATATCTGCCACAACGCTTTCAGTGATCCCCATCAACCGCATTTCCTCACGACTGAGATGATTTTCTATCACCGACGTTCTCACATCGAAAATACTCCCGACATCAGAAACAAGTGCTGGTCTTATGTTTATACCCATCAGATAAGGTCTCAGGCATGATTTAAAATGTGATGATACCAAATATATCAACCAGATACTCACCCGACAGGTTCGTGGCAGAAACGAAAATGGATTTTTTAGCCGCCCTGCGGACGGCTCTCCGCTCAAACTCATTTGTCAGGAGCAAATCTCAAGTTATCGGCAGTTGCCAGAGTCACAAACGGCCCGGCCAGCGTGACATTGTGATGAGCAATAATTTCATTTGCTGATAAAAATTCGTTATCCATTGTTGTATGCGCATCTGAAATCAGCACGGTTTTGAATCCCAGTTCCGAGGCAACCCTGCAGGTTGTGTCGACACAAAATTCTGTTTTCATCCCGGCGATAACCACCCGCTTCACGCCTCGCTGGATGAGCTGAAGCTGCAGGCCGGTATCGCGGAAACAGCTGGGGTGCTTTTTAATAAATACGATATCCCGCTCAACGTTCACGTCCATTTCAGGTATCAGTTGTGTTAACGGACTTTGTTCAGATAAGGGGGAGTCATCGGGTCCGGTGTGGCGGGCGAAAAAGACGGGCACCTGAGCCTGTCTTGCTTTTGCAATCAGCAGACAAATATTCGACAGAACCGCTCCGGCGGAATGCGGAGATGTCGGGCCACGGAAAAGTCCTTGCTGCATATCGATAACGATAAGTGCGTTTTCAGATGAAATCATAATGTTTCTCCATTCAGAATATTATGAACGGAGAGATTTTCTTCCCCGTCCGGATTGGCGGGGAGTGAGGATCTGTTTTGTCAGGAGTCAGTCACAGATACGCCCACACCACCGCAGGTTACGGTAGTGGTGGTGACTGTGGTTGTTGGCTGAACTGACTTAATCATTTTCTGACCTTAACTTATTTATTGAAAATCAGGCACTGGAAACAGCAGAAATCATAAATACTGCTCATTGCTTATAACACTGAGCAAATACCGGATTCAATACATTTAACCTGAATGAAGTACAGCCCTTGTTGCCGCGAAAAAGCGCCTATACCGGCTTTTGCTCAAAGCAGGCGGTAAGATATCTCATCTCAACAGATGGACTGCCGAAGCATGCTTAAGTGCAAGTGGCAGAGCAAAACAGAAAAAAAGCTGGGATTTTGGATTTACGACTGTATATTTAAACAGTTATTTATACAACGAATAGGCCATTTGAAATGAATAGCACTGTTGAAGAGATAAGTTTTGAGATTTGTGAAAATGCTGATGCGGAACAATTATTACCCATTGAAGAAGGGCTTAATGATTTCAACGATTTAATGACGGGGATCAGTGATCGTAAGCCATTATCGGTATTAATAAAATCAACGAAAACGGGTGAAGTTCTTGGAGGAATGCAAGGACGTTCCTCACTGGGCCTCCTTTTTATAGATCTTTTCTATCTACCACCAGAGCTGCGGAGAATGGGGCTTGGCACAGATATCCTAAATCGCTTCGAGGATGAAGGGCGAAGAAGGGGCTGCACTGCAGCATTTTTGTATACGATAAGCTTTCAGGCTCCTGATTTTTACAAAAAACACGGTTGGGAAGAGTTTGGCCGTATTGACTGCGCGCCTGAAGGAACAAGCCGGATATTTATGAAGAAATCCTTGTAAATCCAATTTTATCTTTCAGCTGGGATGTACTCTTTTCGCTCAAGAAAATGTAGCCCCTGCAATACTCTCTGAAGAGCTGATTTTGTAATTTCAGCAAAGGGTTGTTAAAATTTATGTTAATTAACGATCCACAGCAGCGATGCTGCGTCCTTTACCTGACCCAAAGTTGACCAGAAATGAAAACGAATATCCCCTCCTGGCTGCAGCAAACTGCGATCCTGCTCTTATGGGGGCTGGTTTATTATTTATCAGGATTGATGTCTCTCAAATTTGACGACACAAATTCTGCGATTGCTATAGTGTGGTTTCCTCCTGGCGTGGCGGTAGCAGCCTTTTTATCTGCTCGCTGGCGCCATTATCCCGCGCTTATCCTTATCTTTGTTCTGGCGAGCGTACTACAGGACCGGGCCTGGCAGAATCTCCCCACTTTTCTTATCTCAGTGGGTTATTCACTCCTCGAAATGCCCGCCAACGTTCTCATTGCCTGGATCGTCCGGCGTTTCGCGCGGCCAAATGATGATCTGCATGTCATTATTTTGTGGATATGCTCCACTTTTGTGATCAGCATGTTGGATGCGCTAATCGTGGCGGGAGGTTACGCTTTCTTCAGCGGACAGCCGATAATGACAACTATCTGGAACGGTTTCGTTGCTGACGTGACTGGGATTTTCTTTGCCACAACTGTGGTGATGGGTTTCGTGAACAAGCGTGGCCATCAGGCTTTCCTCCCCTGGACGAAGCTGCTGGGAGGCCTTGCCTTGTTGCTATCGATCTGTGCCCTGACAGTATTTATTTTCGGCTATAGTGACACATGGCTTAAAACCGAAGCTCCCGCGCTATATTTCGCCCTTTCCTGCTTGCCTATTGTCCTGAGTTTGATGCTCGCCCTGGTATGGGGCAATCGTGGAGGATCCATCGGCCTGCTGGTATTAGGGCTGATTGTCATCCATTTTACCGACATGCATCAGGGCCCGTTCTTTCTGCACAAACTTAGCCTCGTCGAGTCACTGCTACTGGCGCTAAGTTATCTTTCTGCGACAGCATTGCTCATCGTATTTGTACGCGTATTAAGACGCTCGACAACCCGTTTCAATCCAGATACAGGCAGGCTTTCAGGTAACGGCGTACTTTACAGACTTGAGCCTGAAACTGGCAAGTTTACCTGGGAAAATGATCTCTCTTCACTGCTGGATTCTGCTTCTCTGACAGAGTTCGATACGGTTGAGAAAGTGCTAAGTCATGTACATCCTTCAGACAGAGAAAAACTCAATCAACACTGGTTCAATTCGATGTCAAGCCAGCACGATACTGTCATTTTTCGTATTAAGTCGAATAATGATGAGTGGCTAACGCTGGTTGACAGCGGCGGTATCACCATGGCAAATGCTGACTCGTTGATTATTGTCGGGAACTGGCAGTCCAGCCATTACGATTTGGCTATTTAAACTCAGACGTCATGATTTAATAAAGAGAGACCGACTTGTGATACAGATTGCATTATTATTGTTCGGCGTGGATTTTATGCGTTACTGGGGCAAATATCTGATCCTGTTTGGGATCCTGTGGAGCCTGTTCGGACTGGCCATCTTCCTCGACGGTCTGGACGGAGTGACGTACTTCCCTCTGCGATTTTTTGGCTTGCTGTTGCTCACGGAAAGTTTAGTGACGCTGAGCATAGCGTCGGGAGGCATCGGTGCGCAAAAAGCACTCCTCTACTTTAAGGGAGGCATATTTTGTTTCGTCTCGCTTCTAATCTTATCAAACCAGTCTTATAGCAATTTGCTCCTGGCGATCGTATTCGGATTTGCCTATTTCGTGATTGGTCTGTTTGTGGTTTTCTCGGCGTGGATTGTGCGTTTCCCTAACTGGAAGAGCTCTTTTTTGAACGGCCTGGCACAAATCTTTTTTGCCATTTTCATATTCAGTCCCTACCCAACACATTACAAGGCTACGGTCTCTTTCTTCCTGGGAACATTGATGGTTTTCAGCGGTATTCATACCGTACGCCTTGCTCTTCGGGTTATGCGACTGCAGGAAGGGACTTCTGTATTCGAACTTTTAGCGCCTGAAGGTATAGGATTTGAGTTCAATAAAGGTGGCGCGGCAAAGCCAGAAGTTGCTTCGCAAGTTATTACTGATTTTCGCGAACCCCTCACCGTTCATATATGGACGCCCGAAGGGACAGCCAGCGCATCGACTATTCCACGCCCGGTGATCAACCGTTACATAGCCGCAGTAGACTCGGAAGGTGTAATATCAACCGGCCATGCTGCGCTGGAAGTCCCTGACAGTATTTACATCAGCCTGTACCCAGCGGAAGATATCGACCGGTCGCCATCGGAGTTCCTGAATACACTTAAAGCAACACGCGATAATGATGTTTTGGGTAAGTTTCAGCCTGACTATGCCACCGAGGCAGCAGAATGGTGCCATTCAGATCGTAAAATTTGTTTCACCAAATACAACGGAACAGCTTTACACCGTTTTTGGAGTGACTACAAGTTAACAAAGACCTATAACCTGACCTACCGCAACTGTTCAAGCAGTGTTGCCTACGCGTTGGAAAACGCCCTGGATGGTGTGCTCTCCGGACGTACTGAAAGCTGGTTATCCATAATCAGAACGCTCACTATGCCTGAGCTTTGGGTTGCCGCTCAGTTACGCAAACGCGCTATCTCAATGGCCTGGACGCCAGGTCTGGTGATGGATTACTCCAGGGCGCTGCGCAGCATCATCCATCCGGTACCAAAGCCCTGGTATCAACGCGTTCGCTTCAAACGGCATGACAACAGAGAGGCCGATGAATAGCGCACTGACTGGATATCTTGGGAGTCAGTCAGTGGGAAACGGATTTAGAGAACAGCTGGATAATCAAAATTCCCACAGCAATAAAAACCATGCCCATGATGGCAGGAAGATCGAGTTTCTGCTTATAAAACAGGAATGACATTATAGAAACCAAAAAGATCCCCATCCCCGCCCAAATCGCGTAAGCGATACCAATATTCATGGTCTTGACCACCTGGGAAAGACCATAAAACGAAATAGCATATCCCACCACCACAACGATGCTTGGGATTATTCGGGTGAAGCCATCGGAAGCTTTCATCATGGTTGTGGCCAGCGTTTCAGCGCAGATAGAAATGGCGAGAATAATGTAGGTGTTGAGCATCTTCTTTCCTCTTGTACAAAATATCTGGAAGAGTATATAACCCGACTCAATCTAAAGTTTAAACAACCGGGAAATCATCCGCTATTAAACACGTCGCGGCGGCAACCGAAGCTCAGGGCTTATATCCACGCCACGTCTGGACATGAATTTTTTTTTCTGATGCTTTGGTTGACGGGCGACGACTGCGCCTGTAGACGAAGACCGACGTTTACACCCGCAAATGCGGGGGCAGAATTGGCGCTCGTCAGAGGTGGCTGGGATGCTGAACAGTATAGCGCTCAGGCTTCCTTTACCGCAGTTGCTGAAGTCCGCCAATGGTTGTGCCGGGTGTTCCTGATTATGGCTGGATCACCTACGGGGAACGGGGCAAGATCCTGCATGACTCACTGAGCGTTGTAGCAAATCCTGAGTGCAGGTCATTTTAAATAAACCTGGTTAAAATTGTTCCATTTTTTTTCCACATAATTAATAAAATCTAAAAACAGAGGGGAATAATAGGGTCTATGCATCCAGACAAGATAGACGGGTATATTAGCCAGTTTCCATTCAGGAATGATCTGCACAAGTTTTCCGTCGTGGATATGTGTTAATGCTAGCCATTTAGGCGTGCCCAGAAGCAGCCCTTTTCCTTCAAGGAGTAAGTTAAAAAGAGCCAGAAAATCGTTAGATTTAATAGCAGGCTTGTGATTTTTGTCTAAGGAAACTGTTTCATCCCCTTTTGAAAAAATCATATTATCTTTTAGATTACAATTATCCACCATCAACAGGGTATGCCCTTCGAAATTGTCGGGCCTGTCAAAAATATTAAATTTTTTAATGTATTCAGGAGAGGCGCAGCTAATAAGCTCAACAGAGCTTAGTTCTCTATGCACCAGTTCTGGTCTTTGAATATTTCCGTATTGAAGTGCTACATGATCGAAGTTTTTCACATCATGATTGAATTCAAAAAGCTCCTGTGATTTTATCTCCACCCTGGCCATAGGGTTTTTTATTATATATTCACTTGTCCAATGATTAGCAAGCAACTGACATACCACAGAGGGTACGGAGAATTGTATGTCCCCCTGAATTAAGAGTTCAGGATTCTGTAATTCTGACAGCAGGGACTGAAAGGATTCAGTAATATTCTTCGCTTTACTATACGCAATATGACCCGCAGAAGTGATTTCAAAATTACGAGCATCCCTCTTTATCAGCATCGTTTGGACATAATCCTCTAACCTGGATATAGCCTTGCTCACGGTGCTGACACTAACACCGAGCTCACGAGCAGCAAGAGAAAGGTTCGCCTTCTCAATTGTCTTTATAAAAATCACCCAATCACGAAGCTCGCGAGTGTTATTATATTTCAAGTTTCACCTGCAAAGAAATAAAAACAAAATTTACTATAGCATGAAATTTTAAATAAGGGATAAACATGATGCTCTGGTAACTATATAGCATAATTTTCTATTATGTTATTTTATTATGTAGCTAACTACATAATTCCAATTTTTCCAAATTGGAAAAGTTAATTTTCCCACTTGTTCATTCACTTGTTTGAAATGTAAATGTATTATAAACGAATTGATTTTTTAGGCTTAACATTTGAATAGAATGAGAACTAATCATGAAAAAAAAGCATTTAATACCTTTAGGTTTACTCATTGTTTTTTCTCTTTCTCAGGGTTTAAGTTATTTCAAAGTTTGCATCCCTCATGCTATTAAAAGAACTGCAAGAGCAGTAGCCAACGGGTACTTCATTAAAATATTTGTATTGATAGCGTTAAATTGAAATTTAATTTATTTTAAAAGATTGAAATTATGAATAAAATGTTCAAGAAAATATTTGGCTGGGAATGTTCTTCATTCGACATATATCAACAGAGTTATTACAAGTTTGGCGGAAGTGTAAATACACACCCTAAAATCTTGCAGTATCTGTTAGATAAGAAAATATGCGAAATAGATTTTTATCATTATAAAAATAAAGATATCATCCAAGGTTGTTTTTTTGAAATCAGTAATAAGATTGGCGTTAATCTGTGGAGAACATATCCCATAACGAGTGATGAAATCATATTACCTGTAAACATAGATAAGAAAGTATTCCTCCCGGGACGTTCAAATAAGATATCCTCTGCCCATTCCAACCATTTTTACAATACAATTTTCACTAAGTTCAGACCAAAGAAGAAATTTATATGTCTGGCCAAGGATGATTTTTCAAAAAAGAGCCATAAAAACAGAAGGAATGAATTCAATAAATTCATTAAAGAGGGAGGTGTCGTTAAAAATGTAAACGAACTACAACCAGAACAACTTGCCAATATATATGTACTTCTTTTCAAAAAAAGATTCCAGGACAATGTGAAATGCTACAGCAAAGAAATTTTGATAGATTTTTTCACATATTTTAAAGATATGATTTTTGGTTATGTTCTTTTTATCGATGGTTCGTTACCCTGCGCATATGATTTTATACTTAAGGCTGAGTCTGATAAATGGATATATTTTGATGTGCCTAATGGGGGTGTAGATCCTGATTACTCACATCTGAGTGTCGGAAGTATACTCATGTGGTTGAATATAAATGAAGCTGACAAGTTATGTAATGATAAAAACAAAAAGAGGCTATTTTCAATTGGATTATATGATCCAAAATGGGATTATAAAACGCGTTGGTGCAATAAGGTGCCTGTTGGTAAAACAATCTTCATGTAAACAGGACCTCAGTTGCAGCCGGTTTGAATTTTATACTGCAACTGCAAAAAGACCCGTTTTAGTTCCACGCACTTTTTGAGATCACGGCCAGATAGATCCCTTCCCAATATCGGTGCCAGGATAAATCAGAGGTCCGGGCGAGATATACCTGCTGATGAAAGCCTTGCTCAGATTTGAGTCAAATCAATAAACGCGCAGGTATTGTTGCGGATGTGGGATCGGAACTGTAATTTCCCATTGAGCGGGATTTGACGAGATATTTATTATTTTACTAACATCCTGTTATTCAGTGCATTTTCGGGTCAGCGATTGTCGGGGTTTGTAGGATAATGATGCACGGTTTACGGGATACAACGCTTTATTAACAGGATAATGGGATGCTTGAACTGTTTGACGTGAGCTATGAAGAGCTCAGAATGACCAGAGTAGATGAACTTTACCGGCTAAGAAAAACAACCTTCAGTGACCGCCTGGGATGGGAAGTTGTTTGCAACCAAGATATGGAGTTCGATGAGTTCGACAATGACTCAACACGCTATATTCTCGGACTGTGTAAGGGGAAACTCGTTTGCAGCGTGCGCTTTACCGCTCTCGACCAGCCAAACATGATAACCCATACGTTTCGTGCGTGTTTTGATTCGGTTCCACTTCCTTCTGAGGGAGTTGAGTCGAGCCGTTTCTTTGTCGACAAATTGCGAGCCCGGGAACTTCTCGGCGAACGATACCCTGTTAGTCAGGCACTTTTTCTTGCCATGATAAACTGGGCTCAGGATAACGGACATGCTGGTATTTATACCATCGTAAGTCGCGCTATGTTGACGATATTGAAACGCTCGGGCTGGCAAATACAGACACTTAAAGAGGCATTTCTTAGTGAGCGGGAACGCATCTATCTGATCTATCTTCCTGCCGGGCAAGACGATCAGATGAACATGGCCACAGGACTCAACAGCCAAACAGACTCTTTGTTTACCTGGCCGCTGACGCTGCCGGTATAATCAGCTCCAGTTCAACGCCCAGCCTGATTGCCTGGCGGGCGTTACTGACACCCAACTTAGCAACGACATTTCCCATATGAAACTTTATCGTACTGACTGAAACGCCGATAATAGTCGCAATCTCTGCATAGGTTTTCCCCATACTGGCCCAGTAAAGCACCTCATTTTCACGGAGAGTGAAAATGTTATTTTCCTTTCTCGCCGTAATTTGACGTCCGCGGGCTGATATACCGCCAACAAGCCGATACATCTGTTCATTTATATCGATGAGAAGCATCTGCAAGTTGCCACGTTCAGAAGTCAGTCGCTCTTCCAACTCTTGCTGGCTATTGTCGGCAATGATAAAAGACAGCAATGCCAGATTTCCCATCTGATCATGCAGCACAAATGTATAGCCATTCAGAATGTTGTACTGCCTGGAAAGGGAAAAGATTTTTGTAAATTTCAGTTCAGACATTAGCGTGATGTTTTCGTCCCACGCAAAGGGAGAGGTTCTTTTGAATGCGGTGAGTATTACCGGGTCGGTAAGCTGAAAATTGTTGGTCCGATAAAGATTGACCCACTCATCAGGATAACTGGAGATGATCAGGACTTCTGCAGGGTTTTTTTTCCTCACAACGGTATAGGCATAGTCGGGACTGCCTAGTGGACACAGCTTACGGTCGATATAATCTTTCAATGTTTCAGTGATCGTGTGATTTTGTTCAAAAGCACTAAACATACTGACTCCCTGAGGGCTGCTTATCCCTTAATGCCGACATCTATACTTAAGTACAGGTTTTTTCAGGACTTAAGTACAACTTACGCCCCATTATAATGAATGGTACCTTCTTTAACGAAAAAGAAACCTCACACACTGCTCCGAACAATGTGTGAGGAGGCCAATGGACGGCCAACACCAGGGAAACACTCGTACTAAAACCATAATAAATTAAATTTTAAGAATATAAAATTTTTTTGATAAAAGCGCCCATTGGGTGCTTTTTTTTTGCCCGATTATGTCGGCTAAAAGACCGGCAGAACCGGCCATTATGCGGGCAGGTGATGCAAAACCTTTTTGCCTGCCCGACATTCATTCAGAAACCTTTTCACCGTCAGGTCGGATCCTGAACCAGATCGCATACATTGCAGGCAGAAAGACGAGAGTAATAATGGTGCCGCCGAAAGTCCCGCCAATCAGCGTATATGCCAGCGTTCCCCAGAACACAGAGTGTGTCAGGGGGATAAAGGCCAGAATCGCTGCCATTGCCGTCAGTAAGACGGGTCGTGCGCGTTGAACGGTAGCTTCCACGATGGCATGGAAAGGGCTAAGGCCTTCCTGCTCATTGTGGTGAATTTGGCCTATCAGGATCAGCGTGTTACGCATCAGAATGCCGGACAGTGCGATGAGTCCTACCAGTGCGTTGATGCCAAAAGGTTGCTGGAAGAGAAGCAGCGTAGGCACCACCCCGACCAGCCCCAGCGGCGCCGTCATAAACACCATTATCATTGCCGACATCGACCGCACCTGCACGATGATAATGAGCAGCGTAAGGGCAATCATTATCGGGAATAGCGGCAGCATTGCCTGGGTGGCCTTGTCCGACTCCTCGATGGCACCCGCCTGCTCAATGTGATACCCCGGCGGTAAGGAGGCGATGACCGGCTGAAGCTCGCGTGTGATCGACGCCGACACATCCGGGGGCTGCAAGCCGTCGGCGATATCACCACGCACCGTAATTGTCGGCATTCTGTCGCGACGACGCAGCAGCGGATCTTCCATACGAACTTCGGTTTCACCCAGTTGCGACAGGGGAATGCGCTGCCCCCCGGCGCCAGCAAGCGTCAGTGCGCCAAGCTGAGCCGGATCGAGACGTACCTCTCCCGCCGCCCTGCCCGTGACTTCCACAGAACGAATATCTTCACGGACCGCAGTGACCGGTGCACCACTGAGCAGAAATTGCAACTGCCGGGCTGCGTCGGCGGGTGTCAGTCCCATAGCCTGCAGCCGGTCCTGATTTAACGCGAAATGTATCACCGGTACCCGTGAACCCCAGTCGGTATTAACCGTACGCATCATCGGGCTGGCCTGCATCAGCGTTTTCACTTTGGTGGCAAGCTGGCGAAGGACGTCAGGATCAGGTCCCGTTACCCGATAAGCAACCGGGTATGGGGAATACGGGCCAAACACCAGCTGGGTAACACGCACCTGTGCCTCAGGCGCGAGCCCGTCAGCCACGGTGTCACGCAGGCGTTTTTTAATCGCATCGCGTTCATGCTCACTTCTGGTGAGGACCACGATTTTCGCGAAAGATGGATCCGGCATCTCTGGCGCCATAGCCAGATAGAAGCGCGGCGCGCCCTGGCCGATATAGGATGTTACCGTTTGCGTCTCTTTTTGCTCACGCAGCCAGCGTTCAATCCGGGCAGACGTCATACTGGTCTGTTCAATTGAGGTGCCGTAAGGCATCTGGACTTCAACCAAAACTTCCGGTCGATCGGAGGTGGGGAAAAATTGTTTCTTCACCAGCCCCATACCCAGTATGGCGATGATAAAGCAGCCAATCACCGCGCCGGCTACCCACCACTTACGCCTGATGACCAGAGTCAGCCATTGTCTGAAGCGATTATAATGACGGGTGTTGTAAATCGCCGCGTGACCGCCTTCTATTGGCTTAATGTCAGGCAGCATTTTCACACCGAGATACGGGGTAAAGACCACTGCAACGACCCAGGAGGTGATCAGCGCAATCCCCACAATCCAGAACATGTTGCTGGTGTATTCGCCTGCGGTCGACTGCGCAAATCCGTTGGGCATAAATCCGACAGCAGTGACCAGCGTACCCGCGAGCATGGGGGCAGCCGTATGGCTCCAGGCATAGGCCGAGGCCTTGATACGGTCGTAACCCTCCTCCATTTTGACCACCATCATCTCCAGCGCAATGATGGCGTCATCAACCAGCAGTCCCAGCGCGAGGATGAGCGAGCCAAGCGTTATGCGATCGAAATTTTTACCGGTGGCGGCCATCACGACGAAAACCACGGCGAGGGTTAGCGGCACGGCGGCGGCGACTACAATGCCAACCCGCCAGCCCATGCTGACGAAACACACGACCATCACCACCAGCAGCGCCACAAAGAACTTGATCATGAACTCATCGACAGCAGCACTGATATTGACGGCCTGATCGGAAACGTTAGTCAGCGTCATGCCCAGCGGCATCCCTTCATTAATCGTACTGACTTCTTGTTTTAGTGCTTTACCCAGTTCGAGGCCGTTCCAGCCCTCACGCATCACCACGCTCAGCATTAGCGCGGGCTCCCCATCATTACGAATAAGAAAATCCGGGGGATCGATATAACCGCGCTCTACCTTGGCGATATCCGCCAGCCGTAAAGTATGATTACCGGCAACAACGGGGGTATTACGAATTTTCTCCAGCGTATCCAGCGCACCGTCAAGACGGATAAAGATTTCAGGTCCGCGCGTCTGTATCGAACCTGCGGGCGACAGAACGTTCTGTGCATTAAGCGCAGTAAAAATTTGTTCCGGTGAAATACCGAGTGTGGCCAGCCGGTCATGGGAGAAAGAGACATAAATACGCTCGGCCTGCTCACCAGTAATGGTGACTTTTTTCACGCCGGGCACATGGAGAAGTTGTTGACGGAGCTTCTCGGCGTCACGCGTCAGAAAGCGCTGCGGCTCCCCCTTTGCCTTAAGGGCATACAGCGCGAACACCACATCGGAAAATTCATCGTTAACCATCGGCCCGATCGCCCCCGCGGGCAGATTACGCGCCTCATCACTGAGCTTTTTACGCGCCTGATAAAACTGCTCCTGCACTTCTGACGGCGGAGTACTGTCCTTCAGGGAAACCATGGTGTAAGCCATTCCCGGACGGGTATAAGTCTCGGTACGGTCGTACCATTTCAGTTCCTGGAGGCGCTTCTCGAGAGGTTCCGCCACCAGGTCCTGCATCTCCTGTGAGGTAGCACCGGGCCACGCGGTGATCACCGTCAGCTGTTTGACAGTAAACGGGGGATCCTCAGCCCTGCCCAGTCCGAGAAAAGCCATTACCCCGGCCACGGCTATCAGGATTATCAGGAACAACGTGATTGCCCGTTCGCGCACGGCCAGCGCCGACAAATTAAAGCGATGGCGACTCATGGTGCGATCCCCTCAGGGCCAGCCATCGCCGTTCGCACGGTTTCGCCTTCATGAAGCAGATGCGCCCCCAGAGCAGCTACCTGCTGTCCGGCAGTAAAAGCCCCTGAAACGCGCGCGCTGTCGTCGCTGATGCCGAGTATCGTTACCGCATGCCATTTCACTTTGGCGGGTTTGCCTTCCACCACCCATACGCCAGAACCCCGTCCGGCATCCCATATGGCACTGAGCGGCACCGACCACGAGGGTGAGGTCGCCGAAGATTCCGGGATATGCAGGGTCACGGTCGAGCCTAAGGGGGCACGGGCTGCCGCGCCGCTCAGCACATAGCGCGCCTCAAAGGTACGTGTCGCGTTATCCGCAGAATCCGACAGTTCCCGCAATCTGGCTTCACTGACACTCTGACTACCGTACATGACGGCAGACGCGACCGATCCGACTTGCGGACGCAGCGTCTCCGGGAGACTCACCATCGCCTCGCGCTGTCCGGCACGCGCAAGACGCACTACCGTTTGCCCCGCGCTGACGACCTGTCCGGGATCTGCGAGTGTATCCACAACCACGCCATCAGCATCTGCGCTAAGCACGACGTACTGAGACGCGTTAAGGGCTACGCGCGCCTGCGCCTGAGCGGCACTCAGCTCGGCGCGTGCCGAGTCTGCTGCAGCACGTACCTGACTGTAAGCCGAAGCGGAAATCGCACCGCCACCCACCAGACTACGATAGCGTTTTTCATCCTCGCCGGTCTGACGGGCGCGAGCCTGCGCGGCAGTCACTGCATCCTGAGCAGCACGTGCCTGTAACGCCAGGTCTGCGGGATCCAGCCGAAGCAGCGGCTGGCCTCGCGTGACGCTTTGCCCTTTATCCACCATCCGCTCAAGCACTTTACCTGATACGCGAAAACCGAGATCCCCCTGAAAACGCGCGGCCACAATGCCGTTAAAAACGCGTGATTGTTCCTGAGCAGGTTTGACCTCCGCCGTCCTGATAAGCGGTGGCCGGGTACGCGGATCGTCAGCTGCAGTTGAAGGATCACCGCAAGCGGTCAGCAGAAGCGGGAGCAGACAGGTGACGGACAAAAAAAGAGTGTGCCGGAGCATGGGTTGCCTTACTCAAAAAAAGTATGAGCAACCATTCTCTGACTAGTGACCAATTATGTCAATGGTCACTACTTAAGGTTTCAGGCTCCTGAGCACCACTGCTGTCAGCAGTGCGGCATCAGCTTCTGCGGTATCAAGATAGATTTGCAACTGAATCGGATCGGCGAGGGGTCTTAGCACCAGATAAACAGCGGCAGCCGTTTCATCGAGCGGTGTTATCTGCTCAAACTCACCGGCACTCCGTCCTTCCTGCAAAATATCGACCACGGTTTTGCGCAATCCGGCCTCATAATCAACCGCCGCAGCCCAGCGGTCACGGGATGAGACGGCGGCGATGTCATACAGACGCCTTTCGCGGAAAAACAGCTCAGTGCCGCCCAGCGCAATCACCTGAAAAAGGGTGCGAATTTTCTCTGTGGCGGAGGATGAATCCGCCAGCGCGGCCTCCAGACGGCGGGCAATCTCCGTAAGGCAATTAGTGCAGATCACTTCTCCGATTTCCTGTTTGGAACTGAAAAATTTGTAGATATATGCCTTTGAAAATCCAATGGATCTGGCGAGGTCTGAAACGGTTGTTTTTTCAAAGCCATAATGGCTGAAGTACTCCATTGCGGCATCCACAATCTGATCACGGATAGTGTGATCAGACGGTCCTCGTGTTGTGGTGGACATTTTTTTATCGGTCATTTTCAGCCTGGAAGTTGGTTAATTACACAGATAGCTTGTGACCCTATTATATTTTGGTCACAAGTAAAAATCGTTAAAGTGTTTTTTATTTTCTTTATCGCTGAGAAGTGGTGATGAGGTGACAGGGAAATAAAACAGAAATACGTCGGGGATGTTTCTCAAAATCAGGGCCGCATTCACTATCATTGGGGCGCACCGCGCCCCGGGTTAACAGTCAATACGCGCCAGTCAGGCATCGCTATGAAGATTACTTACCCTCAAAAAAGTCTGAAGGAAGTTGTCCCGGCGGCATATTGATCACCTGGTCATTATCCGGACCTTCATTTTTCATGTAGGTCACTTTGGCAAACTCAGGGATGACCACATAAGGATAAGCGGGGCCTTCATCGCGGAAACGGTGCATATCTTCAATAAACTCATTCTGATAACAGATGGTTTTCTCGGGATGCTGACCCTCCCCGGCTATCCACTGAGGGAAGAAAATGGTCCCGTGGATCACTTTTCTTCGAATATCAAACAGCAGGCTAACGCAGGTGCCGGTAGGTTCGTGCCAGTCGACTTTAAAAATGCCAGGCGCAAATTGCACCGCATTCATCTTCTGATTCGTGACCCAGCGTCCGCCAACTAACCCCTGATGAATTCGATAATCGCAGGTGTTGTCGTTGCGCGCATACCATTCATACTTCCAGCCATTGTCATAGGTATACACGAAATGTGTACCGACAAACTCTGATAAATCACTCGCAAAATCTTTATCCTGGATTGTGTTCATGACATCTCCTTTCAGCGCTGTTGAATATTAAAAGTAAGAGAAAACGTCTGAGTTCGCCAGTCTGGTTGTGTCGAATATCCTGCTCTTTGCTACACTCGTGAGCAAAACGCGCTGCCTGAAGATAAATCTGGAGTTGCGGTTAAGCTCACTACATTCCGCAAGTCCACCCGTGGGCATTTACAATGGTGAACTGAGCATCAACAAGAATTACATCCTGATCGGCATAAATGATTGTTGAAGTAACGCCAAAGCTATTATTTTTCGCTAATTAAAGAACTTTAGTATTTAGTACCATGTTAATTCCTCCTGGCAGCGACATTCCGAAAACTCTACATAATGACCAGAAAATAATATTGTAAAGTAGATATCAGAAAGGAAATTAGTATCCATGAAGAAACCTATTCAAGATAAAAAATATTATTCAAGCCTCTCCAGACAAGGGCACTGCCTCTAAAAATATATTCATTCGAAAATCCGATGAAATTCATTGATATTTTGCGTTTTTCAGATCCTCCCTGATGAACTATCCTTTTTATTAAGGAGATTAATATGCAACCAAAACTAGAATTTAGCTTCAGCATTAGCGTTGTCGTCGACAAACCCATTGTGGTTTCTAATTCAGCGCGGTCTGGCAAGCGACAATTAATCCCCATTCTGGGCGGTCGGGTGTCCGGTGCACTCACTGGTGAAGTTTTGCCTGGTGGCGTGGACAGTCAGATTATTGAACCTGATGGCGTCTGCAGGCTCTCAGCAAGATATGCCTTACGTGTCAATGAGGGCACGATATACATTGAGAACAATGGCATACGGCGTGTACCAGAAGCCTTTACAAATAAACTTTTCACTGATGATATGAGCTTCTTTGATCAGCTTTCTCCATCCGATATCTACTTCAAAACAGTTCCCGTTTTCGAAGTCGATACTCCCGAACTCATGTGGCTGACAAATTCTATCTTTCTCTGCTCCGCTACCCGTACTGAAGCGGGTGTGAAGCTTGATTTTTATCGCGTTGCTTAAGCGTCTGTTGACGTGAGGATCCCGATATGACCACTTTTTATCAACTTTCGGCCACCAGTCTCGAGGGTCAGCCTGTCTCTATGGCTGACTACGCTGGCAAGCTGGTTCTGGTGGTCAATACCGCCAGCCATTGTGGTTTCACGCCACAATATGCAGGCCTTGAAACTCTCTACAAGAAATACGCGACCCGAGGTTTGATCGTACTGGGTTTCCCCTGCAACCAGTTCGGTAAACAGGAACCCGGCGGCGCCGATGAAATCGCGCAAACTTGCCACATCAACTACGGTGTGAGCTTTCCGATGTTCGGGAAAGTGGAGGTTAACGGCGAAGCAGCGCACCCGGTGTTCCGTTACCTTAAGGATGAATTGCCCGGCGCTCTGGGCGGGAGGATCAAATGGAACTTCACTAAGTTTCTGATCGGACGCGACGGAAAACCGCTCAAGCGTTTTGCACCGATCACGACCCCGGAGAAAATGGAAGCGACAATCCTTGCTGCACTTTAAGCAATTTTTTTGGTTTCGGACTTCTCTTCACGAAATCTAATCCCGGAGCCCTGTTGTTCTTCATGATTTTGCCTTTAATAAAATCAGAATATCATTGCGCCGAAGCTTTATTCGCTACAAAACGCCAGCGGATATAATCATAAGTCCAGTTAAAGACTAACGTATAAGGAAGGAAGACAAATATTAACCCTATTTCGACCATGAAAGCCTTAGCTAATGACAAATCGAGTAAAAACATGGCGACTGGCGTCAAAGAAAGTACCAGTACAATTTCAAAAATCACGGCATGCAGAATTCTTACTGTAAAATTCCGTTCGAATGCAAAACGCCTTTGAATTGCGTCAAAAATCTTATTGAAGATATAGTTCCAGATTGTTGCGGTAATCGCGGAGATAACAGAAAGTTTACCAGACTGTAATAAGGACACTTTCAGTACAGTAGAAATAAAAATGGCGATAACGACATTCCCAAGCAATTCGAAAAGCACCGCATGGAAAATCCTCTCGGCTGTGCTTTTATTCAACTCCACTTTCATCTTACCTGACTCCCGTTTACCGCAAATGACCTGACGTTAAACGTTGTAACCTAAACCAATACAAAACACAGCCTTAATCTATGCGATCATTAGTCCATTATCGCTGAACCAGATTTGACGCCCCTTATTGTTACTTAATTGTTATTGTTGTGTCACGACAGAGACGCTGGGTTTTCCTGTTTCGATTTCGGTCGAATTCATTTTTTTACGCGTATGAATTTCCTCAATAATTTTGGCGAAGCGTTCTTCATTAAGTTTATAAAACACGCCCATAATCACAGCCGCCATCACAGCCAGTACGCAGGGCCAGATAAAAATAAGCTGCCGTAAGCCGAGTAATGTCGCACTACTTTGCACCACGTTAGGAATATAACCAATTTGCGTCAGCATAATTCCTGGCAGAAAACCCGCCAGCGCCGCAGAGATTTTGCGCGAAAAGGTGTAACCGGTATACACCGAGCCTTCCGCGCGGATGCCGGTTTTCCATTCGCCGTAATCCACAGTATCCGGCACCAGCGCCCAGTTCAGGCTGTTGACAAAGGCGGTGCCAAAGAACGCCATGCAGGAAAACAGCACAAAACTTAACGAGCTGTTTCCCCAGAGAAAATTGAAAATATCGCCAGCCGCCCACAACAGTAATCCGCCCAGATATACCTGCTTTTTGCCAAAACGTTTCACGCAACCGGGCACCAGAAAGACGCCGAGCAGAATACAGCCCATGCTGAAAAATCCCATCCACGACAGCAGATGAATATCATTGAGGACGTACTGCGTGTAATACACCTGGATCGCCAGTTTGATATTAAACGCCGCCAGCGTACACAGGTTGGCGAGACACAGTACCAGCAACGGCGGATTGCGAAATATGGCGCGAAACGATCGCAGAATGCCGGATTTATGCCCCGCTGGCGTGAGTTCAACGTAACGTTCCCGGACGCCGCGATAACACCAGCCCATGCACAGAATGCCGCAGGTGGCGAAAATCAGCGCAGCGGAGAAATATCCCACCGCGGGAGAGTGACCCAATAACGCCTGCACCGGCATAAACCCGACGGTACACAGCAGTAACCCGAGCGTGGCACCGCCCTGACGCCAGGCCGCAAGTTGTGCCCTTTCATGCGGATTTTTGGTGATGGCGGGCACCATCGCACCGTACGAACAGTTCATCAGGCTGTAGAACAGGCCGAACAGCATAAACAGTACAGTGGCGAGCGCCGTTTTCACCGGCAGGCCAAAATCATTCGCCATAAACTGTGCGGTCGCCACCAGTCCCACCGGCACCGAGGCATACAGAATAAACGGACTGAATTTGCCCCGCGCGCCGATATGGCGGCGGGAATCGAGCAATACGCCGGTCAGCATGTCGGTAAAGGCGGTGAAAAACTTCGCCACCAGAAAGATGATGCCGCCATAAAACGCCGGCATGCCCAGTTCATCGGTATAAAACTTCAGCAGATAAAGCGTCCCGATGCACAGCATCAGGTTCGAGCCAAAATCGCCCATTCCATAGGCGCACTTCTCACGCAGGGTCAGCGGATCAGGGTGATGTAAATCCTTCATAGTCGATCCTCACAGCGCCCCGCAGGGCGCTGACACAGTGAATGCCTTATGCCGTCTGCCTGCGCTGCTCGATTTCCGCCACGATGCGCACGTACATTTTCTCGTTGAGGTTATAAAAACAGCCCATCGCCACGATAGTGATCGCTGCCAGCGCGCAGGGATAAATGAAGATCAGCTGACGCAACCCTTCCTGCGTACCCGCCGACTGCACCACGTTAGGCACATAGCCGATTTGCGTCAGCATCAGGCCGGGGAAAAACCCCGCCAGCGCCTGCGAGACTTTACGAAAGAAGGTGAAACCGGTGTAGACGGTACCTTCGGAACGCACGCCGGTGCGCCATTCACCGTATTCCACCGTATCGGACACCAGCGCCCAGTTCAGGCTGTTGACGAAGGCCGAACCGAAGAACGCCAGACAAGAGTACGCGACAAAGCTGACCGATCCGCTGCCGTAGAAGTAGTTGAGAATGTCGCCGACAATCCACAGCGCCAGACCGACGATATAGACTTTTTTCTTGCCGAAGCGGCGCACGGCGGCGGGCATCAGGAACACGCCGATGAAAATGCAGCCCATGCTGAAAAAGCCCATGTACGAAAGCAAAATGGGATCGTTAAGTACGTACTGGGTGTAATACACCTGGATCGCCAGTTTGACGTTGAACGCGCCGAGCGTGCAGAGGTTCGCGATGCACAGGATGAACAGCGGACGGTTACCGGCGATCGCACGAAACGACTGCAACAACCCCGGCTTTGCGCAGGATCCTGCGGCTGCGCTTCGACATAACGCTCTTTCACACCGGCATAACACAGCCACATAAACAACAAGCCCACCAGTGAGAACAGCGTCGCGGCAAAAATATAACTGCGCTGCGAACTGCCTTCGAGCAGATTCATCACCGGCACAAACCCAACGGTACACAACAACAGCCCCAGCGTGGCACCGCCCTGTCGCCACGCCGCGAGTGAGGCGCGTTCGTCGGGATTTTTAGTAATGGCGGGCACCATCGCGCCATACGAGCAATTCATCATGCTGAAAAATAATCCGTACAGCATGAAGAGCAGCGTCGCCACCACGGTCTTACCGGTAATCTCCAGCGGAGTGCCGACGAAATTGGCGACAGCCAGCAACGTCACCGGAAATGCAGCGTATAATACGAACGGGCGAAACTTACCTTTCGGCCCGATTTTGCGGCGCGAATCCAGCATGATGCCGGTGCCCATATCGGTAAACGCGGTAAAGAATTTGGCGATCAAAAAGATAATGCCGCCGTAAGTTCCCGGCAAACCGAGTACGTCAGTGTAGAATTTCAGCAGATACAGCGTGCCGATATCGAGCAGGATATTGGAGCCTAAATCCCCCATGCCATAGGCCAATTTTTCCCTGAAAGGCAGCCGCAGGGTCGCAGGGTTTTCCGGTGTTGTCTGACTCATTATTATTCTCCTTCAACCGCCGGGGCGATAAACTCCCCCCGGCGGTTGAGCCTTATCAGAGGTGACGTAATTCGTCGAACAGCGCTGCCCACTCGCTGTCTGCACGATAAAAGACCGGCGGTTTGCCTAACGGCGCTGCCACTGTGATATCGCCGCCGCGATGGGTTTCACCGGTCCAGGCGTTGATCCAGGTATCCTGCGGCAGATACAGCGACCACTCGCTGCGCCCTTCTTCATGCACCGGTGCCACCAGCAGATCGCGGCCAAACAGGTACTGGTATTTCAGCGTGTAAGTGCGGGCATCGTCTTCGTAATGCAGGAACAGCGGCCGCATCACCGGCAAACCGCTCTGGCTGTTATGCTTCACGGCCTGTCTGATGTAAGGCTTGAGATGGGTGAACACTCCGGTCATGCGGGCGAAATGCGCGATGGTTTCGGCATCGCCGTCAAACTGCCAGTTGTCGCCCGGACGGTTGCCTTCGTGGGTGCGCATCATCGGCGTGAAAGCGCTGAAATCGCACCAGCGCAGCAGCAGTTCTTTGCTGCGTTTCATATCAAACAGCGTGGTGTAACCGCCGATGTCGCTGTGATGCAGACCGTGGCCGCTCATTGCCAGCGATAATGCCGCCGGGATCACCGAGGCCAGCCCGTCGTCCAGGCTCCAGTCAACGTTCTGATCGCCCGCCCACATCATGGTCGAATATTTCTGGCTGCCGGTGTAACCGGCGCGCATAAAGAACAGCACCTCGCCGAGCTTGCCGGTTTCCTGCAAGGCTTCGTAGTTGCACTTCGCCCACAGCGCGGGCCAGGCGTTATGCATAATTTCCGCGCTGACGCGGTTATGCAGGAAAGTATCGGTTGGCAGATATTCGCCAAAATCCGCCATCCAGCCGCCGCAGCCCAGTTCAATCAGGTTCTTCTTGATGACGTTTTTAAACCACTCATAGGCCGCGGGATGGGTCAGATCGACCACGCCTGCATAGAATTCGCCGAACTCAACGTGGTAATCCGCACCGCTGGCGTCTTTGGTCAGATAGCCGTGTTTGGATGCCTCTGCGCATAAGTCACGATCGCTGGCGACATACGGATTGATGTAAGAAAGAAACTGCACGCCCTCTTCTTTCCACTGCGCGATACGTTCGTCGAGTTGCGGATACAGCTCGCGGTTCCACTTCCAGTTCCACATCACGCGCTTGCCGAACGAGGTCATACGAATACCTGACCAGTCCTGCGCCCAGATGCCATTGACCTTCACGCCCCCTTCGCGCATGACGTCGAGTTTTTGCTGGCAGATTTCCGTGCCGCCCTGAACGCCCAGCGTCACGCCGTTGTATACCCAGTCCGGCAATTCCGGCTGGCGACCTAACAAGGCGGTGAGTTTTTCCAGCAGGCTGATATAGCTGTCGGCGCATTCAAAACGCAGCGTCGCGTTATCTTCCCAGAAGGCCAGTTCGTGATAGTCCGGCGCACTGAAATCGAAATTCATATAGCCGCTGTTTTCAACGTGGCAGTAAAACTTTTGCGTGCTGACAAAGGTTGGCTGCGGGAAGAACGTCCAGTAATAGTCGCCGCCTGCGTTCTCTTTGCAGTCGGCCTGCCAGGTGACATAGGTTTGTTTGTTACGCCCGACGCCCTGCTCGCTGGTCCACAACGGGAAGGGTTTTCCGCGCAAATCAAAGTAAGAAAACTGTTCACCGCAGCCATAAATATGATCTTGCGGTTCTGCCGCCAGTCGCAGCCAGATGCGGTTATGCGCGCGGTCGTCGTTTTGCAGGTTAAGCTGTAAACGCCCGCTGTTATCAGTGGTGATCGCAATCCTCGCGCTGAGCGTATCGCCCCGGCTGAAATGCAGATCCCATCCCGCAGGGTGCGCGGTAATTTTTACATCGGTCAGGGCAACCTTTTCGTTCAGGCGATCTTTAATACTGAAATTGCCACGGAACATGTCGATATCCGCCTCGCCAGCGCCAATCCATAAACAGGGCGCTTGCGCGGTATGACGTAAAATCTGGCGCTGCTGATAAATCAGCGAAAATTCATTATTACCGGCGATAAATTCAATCTGAGTATTTTTATTTTGTAGGGTACTCATGATGGTCTCCGTGATTTTTATTTTGCATTGATGTCCAGCAGACCGGCGGCAACGGCAGGTGCCAGCCCCGGTGCCAGCGGCAGACGCGGGATCACCAGGCAATGCAGAAGATGATAAATATCCTGTTTACCGTCCCAGACTTTGGTGGTCACTTTGTTGTCGGTATCCAGCTCCTGCCACCACGAGCCATTTTCGAAGTCCATCAGGTATTTCACGCAGTATTCCCACCAGGTCTGATACCAGGTTTCGTATTGCGCTTCGCCGGTCAGGCAATGCAACGCATACGCGGTACCCATCGCCTCCACAATGGGCCAGCGCACGCGTTCGCGCACGATAGGTTGCCCGTCCCAGTCAACGGAATAAACAAAACCGTCTGCGCCGTCCGGTGCCCAGGCATCGCGGATCGTGGCGTGGAACAGCCCTTTGGCATCTTCCAGCAACCAGTCCGGTGGCGTTTCAAAACGAGCCTCGAGCGCGGCGTGAAGGTGTAGCATCAGGCGTCCCCATTCGATCCAGTGCCCCGGCGTGCCGCCGTAAGCGCGGAAACGGTGCGCAGGATTGTCTTTGTTGTAATCGCGGATCGGCTTCCACTGCGTATCAAAATGCTCATTTACGCGATACTCGCCGCGACGGGCGACGTCATGAATAATCACCGAGGCAATTCTCAGTGCGCGATCCAGCCATTTGCGCTCATGCGTGACGTCGTAAACGATCAGGAAAGCTTCAACCGCGTGCATATTGGCGTTACCGCCGCGATAGGCTTCGGTTTCGGTGAAGGCTTCATCCCACGACTCGAGACACATCTGCTCGTCTTCACTCCAGAAGTACTTTTCGATCACGCCGATGGCCTGATCGAGTAATTTTCTGGCCTCAGGATGGCCGGTGGTGACAGCGCTGGCCGCGCCCAGCAGCACAAAGAAATGCTGATAGCCCTGTTTTGAAGCATCCATAACGCCTTCATCATTCACGCAGGCGTACCAGCCACCGTGCTGTTTATCCGCCAGCGCGCCATTAAGCGCACGGATACCGTGATCGACCAGCGAATACGCGCCGGGACGCCCCATACCTGCGGCAACGGAATAGACGTGGAGCATGCGGGCGGTGATCCACAAATGCGTGCCCATATCGGTCCGCACTTGCCCGTTATTGCCCAGCCAGCCGAAGCCGGTGGGCACGGCGGCATTTTTGCCAAAATCGAAAATCCGATCGGTTTCCTGCTCAAGCCAGCGATGGTGGCTCATCGTGTTAAACCATTTCATTTTCCACTCCTTTCGTTAGCGGCGACGCGCCATCATCTCGTCCACAATGTCACCCAGACGCTGCAATTTCGGCGCGGAAATATCCCTGAGCATGAGTTCGGTATCGGGTAAACCGACCACAGATGACCAGACCGCACGGCCTGCGAGAAAACCGGATGCGCCCGCCGTCATGGCGACGCTGACCGCACGCGGAAAAAGTTTTTCATCAACGCCGGAGGAGAGGATCACCCACGGCATATGAATATGTTCATTGAGGTGTTGCGAGGCGCGCAGCAGTTCAGCCTGCGTGCCGCGCCCGCTGAGGGGCATTTCGACTTTATAAAGGTCAGCGCCGCTGTCACCGAGTTCTTTCGCGGCATCGATAATCGCCTGTTCGCGGTCAAATTTATCGCCACGACGCGGCGGCCTGACCACCGGCTCGATAATGCTCAGCAATCCGTGCGTATGGCAGCGCTGATTGAATTCTTTCACCCTCTCAAGACGCTCCTGCGGGTCTTCATCGCTGCGCCACAACACTAGCAGTTTCAGCGCCTTGCCACCGTTTTCCCTGACCTGCTGCGGATCCACATTTTTGTCGATCACCACGCTGTCCACCGGAATGCCGTTGCCCGGAATAAATTCGTCTGCCGCGACAATCATCGCGCAGCTTTTTGCAATGGCCTGCTGCTCAACAATCTGGCGGTAACAGAACTGCTGATCGACCAGAATCGCTGAGGCGTACGGCGATAGAATCCGTGCGGCATTGACTTTAAAATCAGTAAGAACCTGATCGGCGACCGGCGCTTTCGCACCCGCGGCCACGAACATTAAGCGCATCGCTTCGCGCTGATCGACCGCCAGCATGGCGAAACCGCCGGAAGGACGGGTGATATCGTTAAGGCTGTATTGAGTCATTTAACTTTCCTTGGTTAATGCGTTACGGATGTGTTTTCTGAGTCAGACCGGCGCTGGTGCGCACCTGCTCAAGAATGGCGGTCCAGTCCTGACGTCCGCGCCCGGCGGCACGCGCCTGGTTGTAGACTTCGCGGGAAGCCGCACCGAGCGGCATTGGCACATGCAACTGATTGGCGACGTCCAGCGCGATACCGAGATCTTTATGGGCGAGGTCAATCATGAAGGCCGGCGACAAATCGCCTTTCAGCACTTTGTTTGGCCATGAAGTGGTGAAGTGACCTTTTCCGGCAGGTGTTCCGCTCATGACCTGCAACGCCACTTCGAAAGAGAGTTCCAGCGCTTCGCACAGCACGGCGGCTTCGGCAGAGAGCGCATTCAGGGCGATGCTCATGTAGTTATTGATCAGCTTGACGCGGATGCCTTTGCCCGGCCCGCCCGCATTAATCAGTTCAGATCCCATCGCCATCAGCACCGGCGTCGCCCGCTCAACCTGTTCCTGCGTACCGCCCGCCAGCAGCAGTAAAGTCCCTGCTACGGCGTGATCCGAGGTTCTGCCGACCGGCACGTCCATCAGGCTGAAACCTTTTTCGTGCATCTGCGCGATCAGCTTGTCAGTTTGCAACGGATGAATGGTCGACATGTCGATAACCAGCGCCGACGGGCTCAGGGTTTCGCAGATACCGTCGCGGCCAAATAACACATCGCGCACCAGATCGCCGTTGGGGAGCATGGTGATGACAAATTCTGCGCCCTCCGCTGCCTCTGCCGCGCTCTTGCTGCCCGTTGCTCCCTGCTGCACCAGTGCTGCCACAGCCTGCGGATTAAGATCGAACACCGCTAACCGGTGTTCCTGTTTAATCAGGTTGGCCGCCATCGGAGCGCCCATTTGCCCCAGACCAATAAATGCCACATTTGCCATGCGTCTCTCCTTTGTGCTGATCAGCCATGTCACTTTTTGATAATCAGCGCTGTATTTGTTTGTCGTTTTTTGATCGTATTTGTAATTTCAGGTCAAAAAATTGACAGCCATCACTTTTTTAACAATTCGCTTAATTAAAATAACCTCATCAAAACACGCTTAAGGAACAGCCATGATTCGCATTGCCTGTGTCGGGATCACCGTGATGGACCGGATCTATTACGTGAATGAATTACCTGCGGAAGGAGGGAAATATGTCGCTGAAAAATATCATGAAGTGGGTGGAGGTCCGGCAGCCACTGCCGCAGTGGCTGCGGCGAAACTGGGCGCAGAGGTGGACTTTATTGGCCGCGTGGGCGATGACGATACCGGCAACCGGCTGCTCGCGGAGCTGGGATCCTTGGGGGTAAATACCCGCTACGTCCGTCGCATTGATCAGGCCCGTTCTTCGCAATCTGCCATTCTGGTGGATCAACACGGTGAGCGGATTATCATCAATTATCCCAGCCCGGATTTACCCGTTTGCGCCACGTGGCTACAGGCCATCGACTTTTCGCAGTGGGATGTGGTGCTGGCGGACGTGCGCTGGCACGACGGCGCGAAACAAGCGTTCACACTGGCGCGTCAGGCCGGTGTGCTCACCGTGCTGGATGCCGATGTAACACCGCAGGATATCGCCGATCTGGTGGCGTTAAGCGATCACAGCGCATTCTCTGCCCCTGGTTTGCAGCGGCTGACCGGAAAAACTGACGCCGGTGCTGCGTTAGTTAACGCACAAACGCTCACAAAGGGTCATGTGTATGTCACGCAAGGCGGACAAGGTTGTCTGTGGCTGGAAAATGGCAGTCTGCATCATCAGCCCGGGTTTGCCGTCAGCGTGGTGGACACGACCGGCGCGGGAGATGTCTTTCACGGCGCGCTGGCCGTCAGTCTGGCACAGGGTGCGGATTGTGGGGAAGCCGTGCGTTTTGCCAGTGGTGTGGCCGCCCTGAAATGCACAAAGCCAGGTGGCCGTGCCGGAATTCCCGACTGTGATCAGACACGGTCTTTTTTGTCACTTTCTGTATAGAATACGACTCAGACGCTCATTTTTAGAGGTATGCCCATGAGTCTTACGGAACTGACTGGGAATCCGCGCCACGATCAGCTGCTCGGGCTGATTGGTGAAAACGGGTATATGAACATTGAAGAACTGGCAGCCTTACTTGATGTCTCGACGCAAACCGTACGCCGGGATATCCGCAAGCTCAGTGAACAGGGACTGGTATCGCGTCATCACGGCGGCGCGGGTCGGGCCTCCAGCGTAGTCAATACGGCCTTTGAGCAGCGGGAAATGTCGTGGACAGAAGAGAAAAAAGCGATTGCACAAGCGATCGCCGATTACATTCCCGACGGCTCGACGGTATTTATTACCATTGGTACCACGGTTGAACAGGTGGCGCATGCCCTGCTCAATCATAACCATCTGCGCATTATCACAAACTGCCTGCGTGTCGCCCATATTCTGTATAAGAATCCGCGATTTGAGGTAATGGTGCCGGGCGGAACGCTGCGTCCTCACAACGGCGGAATTATCGGGCCCTCGGCGACGGCTTTTGTGGCGGGATTCCGCGCAGACTATCTGGTCACCAGCGTCGGCGCGATAGAAAGCGATGGCGCTTTAATGGAATTTGATGTCAACGAGGCCAGCGTGGCGAAAACCATGATGGCGCACTCACGGCATATCCTTCTGGCTGCTGACCATACCAAATATCATGCTTCCGCCGCCGTTGAAATCGGCAATGTTTCTCAGGTGACGGCATTATTTACGGATGAACTGCCTGCGCCGGGTCTGCACAAGATACTGAAAAACAACCAGGTCGAAATTGTTAAAGCCAGCCCGTCGGATTAACGGGCATAATCCCCTTCTCGCCAATTTTTATAAGAAATGAGTCTGCAGATGACAAATAAGGATGTTTTTTCAAACAAATTCAATATTCAGCCTGAGGGCGATATTGTTTGCCATGTTACAGATGAGTACGGGGACATCATCGTCGCGGACACTGAAGAGCACCGGATACTGCGTTTTGAAGGGATTAATGAGCAGAGCAAAATGCTCAAAAAAGACGTTAACTTACCTGTTCATCACTATTCCAAAGCCATGTTGATGGCGACTGCGTTTACTTCCGGGCGGACTGCGCTTCTGCTCGGACTTGGCGGAGGCGCATTACTGCGCGCGCTTCATGCTCTTGATGAACAGCGGATTATGGATGTGGTTGAGCTGAGAGCGGGTGTGTTATCCGTCGCGCAGGAATGGTTTACGTTGCCCGGGTCGGACAAAATCTCTTATTACATTGAAGACGCAGAACATTATTTGCGCAGAGAGCATACGCATCAGTACGATTTGATTTTCTCAGATCTGTACTCAGCCTTTTCGATGGAGCCACGTCAGGGCACAGAAGCTTTTCTGAGATTGTGTCTGGAAAAATTGAGCGATCAGGGCTGGCTGGTGCTGAATTATTACGAGGTGCCACGAGCCGGAAGCGCATTATCTTGCGCACTGCGGGAGGTATTTGGTGAGGTACTTTATTGCAGGGTGCCAAGTGGGAATGTCGTCATTTATGCAGCCAGGAAACCGTATCTGCAGACGATAAGTGAATTAAGAGAGCAGGCCCAATTGTTGCTTTCTCGTCTGAACATCGGCAACGAGATGGGTGATCTGTCAAAAAATATTGTCCCGCTGTACCCGTAGCCGCCTCTCAGGATACCCCTGACCTCTGACATATATGCCAGCGGCAGGGGCATTCCGGTCATAAATCTTTAAACGATCCCAGCCGGAATCCGCGTTGCGTAATCGCGGATTTCAGTGTTTCTGACGTCAGCACATCCAGTTCTGCCAGACGCGGATAGCAATATTTACTCGCCAGAATGGTGTTATCAATAAACGATGGATGCGTCATGATCTCAACAGAGCGATTGCCGCGCTGCGTCGCATTGTCCAGCGTTTGCAGAAACAGCGCTTCTGAAATGGCATCGCCGTAGAACGTGCTGTCGAAACCGTCGGTACTTTTCGCGCCACACAGAGCAATTTCACCCTTGCGGACTTCGTCACGGTCAATACGCACCGGAACGCCCTTCTCTTTCGCGAACGCTTCCACTATAGGGAATATTTGCGCAAACATATGCACGTGGTGGTGACTGTCGATATGTGTCGGCATTTTGCCAAACAGCTCGATAAAACGACTGAACTGACATTCCAGTTCACGGGCGATTTCATCCAGCGGCAGGGTTCCGGCCTCGGCCATTTCCCAGATCCATTTCCCCAGTTCGCCTTCACGGGTCAGATTTGGCATAGGCGAAAGTGGACGACCTAACGTCAGGACAAAATGCATCCCGACGCTCAGTTGCGGACTGGCTTTGCTGAGTACGGCGGCGTGTTCGATGCCCGGCGCATTCATCATCGCCGTGGTAGATCGCACCACGCCGTGATTAAACGCCTCAATGATCCCGTAATTTTGCGCTTTGCAAAGCCCGAAGTCGTCCGCGTTCACAATCAGTAATTTATCCATAAACACCCCTTCCGGAGAGCCTTCCCTTGCGGGAAGGCGATGGGTTATTTTAACGCGGCAATGGTTTTTGCAAAATTCGGCAGCAGTTTTTCATGTGCCAGCAACATTTCACGTGCCAGTATTTCGGCATCTTTATCGGAATGGATCAGCGGGCTGAGGTTCATCGCCAGCAGCACATCGTTCAGCTCGCCGCTGATGGCGGCATTGCTCGCAGCAATCTCAAAACCTTTAATGGTGTAGATAAGCCCCAGCACTTTTTCGTCGAAGTGCGTGATGCGCGGATGGGGTTTTGCGCCGTCACGCCCGATGGTGCAGGTCATTTCCACCGCCCAGTCCGCCGGAATATTATCAATATGCCCGTTGTGCGGGAAATTGACGTACTGTTCAGTTTGCTTGTCGTTATAAATCGCGCTGATCACTTCACACGCCGCATCGGAATAATAAGCGCCGCCGCGAAGTTCCAGCTCTTTTGGCTTCACGTTCAGATCAGGATTTTTGTACAAATCGAACAGCTGTTTCTCGACTTTTTGCACCACAGTGGCACGCGCGCCGCCTTTGTAGAACTCACCCATTTCAATCGCCAGCATCTCTTTCTGCTTGAAGTAGTACAACAGGTAAGAACACGGCAGCAGATTCAAAGAGCGGATCAGGCCTTCGCTGAACGGCAGGTCGAAGATGTTTTTCACCGAACCGGCGGTCAGTGTGCCGGAAGCCACACCGTCGAGCAGTTCGGCAAAGCGTGATTCGCCGTTCACAATGACATCTTTGATGAACACCATGTGGTTCAGGCCAAAGAGGTCAATGGACAAGTCATCCTGCGGCGTCAGTTTCAGTACATCCTGAATGAACATTTTCATGCCGACAGGGATGTTGCACACGCCGATGAATTTTTTGAATTTGGTGTGACGGAATACCGCCTCAGTGACCATACCGGCCGGGTTGGTGAAGTTGATCACCCAGGCGTCCGGGCAGATTTCTTCGACATCTTTAATGATGTCAAAAATCACCGGAATGGTGCGCAGCCCTTTAAACAAGCCACCTGCGCCGTTGGTTTCCTGCCCCAGATAGCCGTGACTCAGCGGAATACGTTCATCAAGTTCACGCGCTTTTAACTGACCGACGCGCAGTTGCGTGGTGACGAAATCAGCGTCTACCAGTGCTTCGCGGCGGTTCAGCGTTTTATGCATGACAATAGGCACACCGGCACGTTCGACCATACGCTGGCAGAGATTGAAGATAATATCCTGCTTCTCTTTTCCACCTTCGACATCCACCAGCCATAATTCAGTGATCGGTAATTCGGCGTAGCGTTTAATAAAGCCTTCCAGTAATTCCGGGGTATAGCTGCTCCCGCCACCAATAGTGACGACTTTCAGTTTTTTAGTCATAGGAACTCCCGTGCAATAATCATGCACTGCAAATTAATACAGAAATATTGTTGTATGAACCGACATTAATTAATGCTGCACAACTTCTTCCGGTAATGGTTCGGCGTAAAAGAAGTCAGCTTTTTAAAGTTTTTAATAAACATACTCGGGCTACTGTAACCGGAATCAAAAGCAATATCCGTGACCGAGTAGTTAGTGATCTCCAGCTGTTTTTTGGCAAAATCAATACGGATTTCATTTATAATCTGCATCGGCGTTTTGCCATAATGTCGCTGCGTCGCGCGCGTCAGGTATTCCTGCGACTTCCCGGAAAGCTCCACCATATTGGATAATGCTTTATCACCGAAGCGCGCTTTATCATGCATTTTCTCAATCGCCGTTTTCAGCCAGACTGGAATATCAGGAGTCACTTCTGATTCACGGTGATGACGTAAGCGGTTAACAATATAAAACGTCACCATCTCCAGAAATTCATTGAATTCACCGTTGCGGAAATTCATTGAAGCAATGACCGACTCAATATAAGCCAGAAATTCCGTTTTTATCTGATAGACCTGCGATGCAACAAATCGGGCAGGTAATAACGATAAATAATGTTGCTCGAAAAAGGCTTTACTGATCCCAACATTTAAAATCCGGGTAGCACCAAATTCATAAAAACTTTGATGGTTAGAACCTAACGGGATGAAAACGAAATCGCCACGTTCTAAAAGTACCCGTTTGCCGTTAACGTGCTGAAAATACCGGCCAGTCAGGACGATGGTGAACTCATAGTAGTCATGCTCATGCAACCCGGAGATGCTTTCTACCTTGTTGTAGATAAACATGTGGAAATTCTGACCGTCGAAGAGTTGATTTTCGCGCGCTGTCTTAATTTCCATACTCAGTACCGGTGGCTGCATTATGGTTCCCTACGTTATTTTATTTTCTCATGAAGCTCAATGAGTTCTGCAATCAGTTCGCGGGCGAGCATGGATGTCATCAGGTGATCCTGCGCGTGAACCAGCACCAGGCTGACTTTGGTTTTGCCTTCGCCCTGATCTTCTTCAATCAGTTTGGTCTGTATCAGATGGGCTTCATTGAGCGCCATTCTCGATTGCGCCATCACTGCACGCGCCTGCTCAAAATCGCCTTCTTTAGCTTTTTTCAGTGCTGAATACGCCAGGCTGCGGGCCTGTCCGGAGTTAATAATCAACCCCATCACCACTTCTTCTAAATCCTGCAGTTCGCCTTCGGTATCAACAATGCTGTCTAAATCCATCATTTTTATCTCTCCGTGATTTGCCGGACAGCGGCAGGAAGCTTGCCCCGCCGCTGTCCGTTCAGATTAAAATTTCAGTGCTGCGGCAATGTCTTCTTCGCTTTCTTCTTCCTCGATTATCGCCTGCGCTTTGTTCGACAAGATTACGAAAGGCATATAAACCAGCGTGGCGATACCAAGGTTGAACAGAGCCACTAACAGGGCGGCGATGCTGCCGTTACTGTTAAAGAAGGCACCCAGACCCGTCGGCATGGTCCATGGCGCAAGGTTCGTCACCGGTGGAATAATCCCCATGCTGTAAGCCGCCAGCGTAATCGCCGCCAGAATCGGCTGAACCAACACGAACGGAATAAACATCACCGGGTTCATGATAATCGGCAGGCCGAACAGGATAGGTTCGTTAATCTGGAAGATGCCTGATGGCAGCGCAAGCTTCGCGACCTGGCGGTGATCTGCACGGCGTGATGCGATAAAGATGGCGATAATCAGACCTAGCGTCGCTCCGGAACCGCCCAGCAGGATGTAGGAATCCAGCATCGGTTTGGCCCAGAAGTGGAAGGTTTTACCCGCGTCAATCGCTGCGCTGACAGAACCGTACTCGGTATACAACGCAATGTTTTCCAGTGCCCAAGGCGTCATGATGCCGTTGTCCAGTGCGGTCAGCGCCAGTGAACCGTGCACACCGAAGAACCACAGCAGGGAGTTGAAAATCACATACGCCCAGCCGACTACGCTGCCCATCGCCGCCAGAGGTTTGGAAATAGAATCCATAATAATCTGGTGGAAGTTATGACCGTATAATCCCAGCAACCAGGAAATGACCCCGAAGAAGAACAGAATAATAAAGCCCGGAATTAACGCTGAGAATGAACGGGAAACCGACGTCGGAACGCTCGCGGGTAAAGTAATCACCCAGTTTCTGCGAATAACAAACGTAAACATTTCGGCGACAACCAGACCGATTATCATACCGGAAATGATATTCGCGCCACCTAACCAGTTTGCACCGACCGCATAAGCTTCACCCACGCTATAAGGGGTAACCGTCATAAATGCGGCGACAGCTAATAAGCCTGCGGAAAGCGAATCGACTTTTCGTTCTTCTGCTAATGCCATCCCGATAAAGAAGGGCGCCATTAGCGACATAATACCTAACGTGCCGTTATAGACATTAATACCAATCGTTTTTAAACCGGCCAGCGTTTCAATGGTTGATGGGTCTAAACGTACGCCCAGAGAATAAAAGAAAGAACCGGCACCGAAGTTCAGAAATACGTTATTAATTAAAACGAACATGGCGCCAGCCAGGGTCAGCGGCATTAATTTGATAAAACCATTTTTGATGGCATTAATATGCGGCTGTTTACCTATTTTGACGGCAAAAGGAAGAAGTATCTTTTCAAGTGAATCAATGGCTTTGCTCATTGGGATTTTCCTTTAATGCCGCCATCCGGCGGCCAGGGTATGAAATTCGCTCTTTGACTGGAGTTCTCTTTGACTTAAAAATTTCAATATAAAGACGTTCAATTTAAAAATAAGGAAAAACGGTAAATTACTGCGCTGCTGCTTTTTTGATCGCAGCAACCGCTGCTTTCAGTACACCTAACCCATCAATTTTGCCGTACAGAGCAGAATCGATCACTTCAACCGGTTTGCCCGGTAATACTTTTTTGATTTCGTCGAGCATGTAGGCAATTTGTGGTCCGAGTAACACCACATCTGCGGCGGCACCTTTTTCGGCAGCCAGTGTTTCTGGGAATGCTTCGATAATGACCGGTACTTCATATTTCTCGGCCTGGATTTTCATTTTAGAAACCAGCAACGAGGTAGACATTCCTGCGGAACAAAACAAATAAATGACTTTCTTTTCCATGATGAAACCCTCATATCCCGAATAAATTACAGCTCCGACAACGGTTCCTGGTAAACCAGTAAGAATGCTTTCAAAGCCAATCGATGAAAATGACCTATTGTCTCTGCCTGAATGGAGTATACGGCATCGCTTAGGCAGGGGATAATTCTCAACTAACCAAAATTGTCTCTCCTTGACCAACGCCTATGACTCCCTTCACGTTTTGGGCAAATAATTCGCGGGGATAAATAAGATTGCGGCGCCCATGAAGCAACAACAAATTAACATTTAAGCCTACCTAAGCCGGTTCTGTTATGAGAAACTAAGAATGTTTGCGCAAACATTCTTGTATCGATCCCCGGACATCAGTGACCAACGTTTTGAATAATAAAATAAAATCGCAAAAAGGCCGTTCCCGTACGGCTACGCTCGAAGATGTCGCCCAGGCTGCCGGACTTTCTCCGATGACAGTCAGCCGCGCCTTAAACAATCCCAAAGTCGTTCGCCCTGCAACCATCGCGCGCGTAATGGAAGCAGTCAACAGCACCGGATACATTCCGAATATGCTGGCCGGTGGACTGGCGACCAGCCGCACCAAACTCATTGCCGTCGTCGTGCCGCAAATTAACAACAATATGTTTGTCGATACCGTTCAGGCGATCAGCGATCAGCTGGCGGCACGCGGTTACCACATGTTGTTGTGTATTGTCGGCTACGAGCCGGAAGACGAAACCGATATTGTTTCCACGCTGTTATCCCGTCGCCCGGATGGCATCGTACTGACCGGTATTCATCACACATCAGAGCTTAAAAGAATCATCCTGAACGCCAATATCCCGGTAGTAGAGATTTGGGATCTGACGCCGACGCCGATTGATATGCTGATTGGCTTCTCGCACGAAAAAGTCGGCAATGCCATCGGTGAATACTTCGCCACCAAAGGATTTACGCGTTTTGGCTTTATCTGCGCCTCGGATCGCCGCGCAATGGTACGTAAAAACGGGGCGATCAGCGTATTGCGGGCGATCCCTGAGCACGACATTAAAGAAGTGATTGTGTCACGACCGGCGAATATGGAAGTCGGACGCCATGCTCTGCGCCAGTTACTCGACAGTGGTCACCGGTTCGACGCCATCATTTGCAGCTCCGACACCCTTGCCCAGGGCGCCATTATGGAAGCCGAAGCACAAGGTTTACGCGTACCCGATGATTTCTCGGTGATCGGATTCGCAGACCTGAATTTTGCCGCACACAACCGCCCTGCCATCACGACCGTCAGCGTCGAAAAATGGGATCTGGGCATCCGCGCGGCGGACATGCTGGCGGATAAAATCGAAGGCATCACGGTTGAAGAACCTATTGTGGATATGGGTTACCGGCTTGTTATTCGGGAATCAGCCTGATGGCTTTTGTCGAGTCTCCGTGCGAATGAGGGCATTTTGCAACTGCCCCGGCGTCTTTCCAAAACGTTGCCGGAAGACGTCGATATAAGCACTGACGTTGCTGTAACCACTTCTTAACGCCACCTCGCTGACCGGCAAGCCGGCAAGCACCCATTGCAATGAAGTGACCACTTTTGCCTGCTGTCTCCACTGGCTAAAACTGAGGCCGGTTTGTTGAGTAAACAAACGACTCAGGCTGCGAACGCTGAGCCCCCATTGTTGGGCAAGCTGCGTCTGGTCCAGCTCGCATGCCGGGTTTTTCAGTAATTGATTCGCGACATTACGCGCCCGGCGATCGACGGGCAACGTCAACTGAAGCGGCAAGTCAGGAGCTCCGGCAATTTCAAAGCCTAATAATTTGAGAAGATGGCTTTGATATTCCGCAGAGGATGAAAGATCACCTTCCCGGCACAGGCGTTCCAAAATCGCCATCACGAAGGCATCTGCCCCATAGACACCCGGATGAGCGGGAAACGGTGAGCAGGAAGCAGGTTCAAGGTAAAGGCTTTGACCTTTCACGCCTGCCGGAACCCAGGCCCTGTGGCTGACATCAGCGGGAAACCATCCCAGTGATCCCGGTGTGACAGTCCACTGTACTGACGTCGTTTCAATGACAAGAATGCCATGACTCAACCAGTACAGCTGACCGGATGCGTGTTTATGCCAGGGCGTCGAATGCAGACTGTCGTAGTCGAATCTTTCAATTTTCATCTTCTGGCCGGTTAACCGTATATCTTGTCCAGATACGGATAATACCCTCATCCGCTCTTCCCGTACTCTTTCTGCTCTCAAAATGGAGGAACCGATGAAAAAGACAACTCAGACAGTCATTGATGCACTGCAAAACGTGGTCTGCAGCCCTGAACACAGCGAGCATGAAATTGCCCTTTACTTTGATCCGGGCTATCAGCAGGTGGTCGATGGTCACCGGTTCGATTACCGCGAATTTATTCAGCATATGGCGCTGCTTAAATCACAGACCACACAAATAAAAGTCTCTGTTCTGTCCGCCGTCACGGAGGATCAGACGGTTTTTACACACCATCATGTCAACGCAGCAAAAATTCAGGATGAACACTGTGAATTTGAAGTTTTTGCCCGCTTCACGTTGTCATCTGGAAAGATCATCCGCTGCGAAGAACTTACCCGGATGATTCGCGGCACATCAGGTGACCGCGATCTTGGGGGCAGACATTAACAGTCCCCCACTCTTAGCTTAGGGGTGGGGACCACCACCCAATAACCAGGCTTAATTGATACGTTTCCCTTCACTCGCTACCTGGTCTGGTGGTCAGGTCAGCGCGACCCTCACCTTTAGTCCAATAACGAGCGTGGCAAAAAACATGATGCAACCGGCGGTGATGAAAACACCTGTTACACCGCTGATACCAAAGAGTAATCCTCCCAACGCAGCACCCGCAGCAATTGAAGACTGAACGGCTGCGACGACCATGCCGCCAGCGGTTTCAGCCTGATCGGGAACCGAACGCGCTACCCAGTTTGACCACGCAACCGGTACGCCACCAAATGCCATCCCCCACAACGCGACGAAAAACATCAATCCCTTTTCCTCCAGTGGCAGCAAAATCATGCTTAATGCCGCGAAACCGACAAGTGCTGGCATGATTATCAGGGTAAGACGCAGGCTTCTCTCCATCAGCCACCCGGCCAGCAGCGTACCGATAAAATTAGCGATGCCAAATCCAAGCAGTATCAATGACAAACGATCCACATCGAGTTGGGCAATATTTTCAAGCGCCGGGCGAATATAGGTAAACAGCGCATACTGACCCGTATGGGCGATCACACACCCCGTCATTCCCATCCCAATGCCTGGGCGGCGGAGTAAATCCATGACAGATGCCGTTATCGTCATTCTACGCGGCGCCATTCCAGGAAGGGTAAATAGCTGAAAGATCAGTGTCAGCACGCCGACTGCGGTTGCAGCGATAAAAGCACTACGCCAGCCATAAAGCCCACCTAAATAGCTCCCCAGCGGGATCGAAACCACAGTACCGACAGCAATACCGCTAAAAATAATGGAGAGAGCACGCGGGACGCTTTTAGCCGGGACCAGTCGCATCGCTACGGCAGCAGCCATACTCCAGAAACCTCCCAGCGCGATGCCCAGCAAAATGCGCATGACTAACAGAACAGCCAGACTGGATGAAAGTGCGACAAGCAGGTTGGAGGCAATCATCAGCACGGTAAAACCCAGCAAAACATTTCGGCGATCATAATTACGCGTCAGGCGGGGAACCATCAGACCCGCAAACAGGGCCACCACCGCCGTTACCGTTACAGACTGACCAGCCAGAGCTTCGGTCACACCGAGATCGGCGGCCATGGGTGTCAACAGGCTGGCAGGAAGATACTCCGCAGTCAGCAAGCCAAACACGCCCATCGTCAGTGAAATAACGGCCATCCATGCGGATTCTTTGGGTTCCGAGCTATTCAAACTCGCGGATACAGCTACAGTTGCTTCATTTCTCATAACACACTCTTCCTGGGAAAAAATCACAACACCAAGTCTAGAGTTGAGCAGCTGGACGATCTATGATGCCACATCCTGATTTTTTACCCGAAACGCCGGTTATGCCTGTGAATAAACATTTTGCCCTGTCATCCGAGCTCATCAGTGAACTGCTGCTGGAAATGCGCCTGCGTGGCGTGCAGTATCGCCGTTTACAGACTGGCTCTGAATTTGGCGTCGGTTTTAGCAACAGACCGGGACATGCCTATTTTCATTACGTCGCTGTGGGCACTGCTCTGCTTCGCACACGCGACGGTACGTTGCACCAACTGAAAGCCGGAAGCATGGTATTCATGCCGCAGGGTGAGGAGCATCAGCTTTTATCGGATGTCAGCTGTTCATTTCAACATATCGACACGTTAGGCTTTGCGCCTTTGGGCGAGGCCGTCAGCGGAATCAATACTTGTCCGAGTTCGCATCCGACACCCAGCACGGTTCTGTTTTATGGCTGTATGGAGTTCGATCTTGGTGGAATGCAGGGGCTTGGTAAACTGATGCCGCAAGCCATAGTGGTTGAGGCAAATGAACAGGTCTATCCGGGACTGGTTCCTATACTGGGCGCGATGAAATTTGAAATCTGTTCCGGACGCGCAGGATTTGCGGGCATTCTGGCACGCCTCGCAGAAGTGGCGGCCGCCATGATTGTGCGTGGATGGATCGAAAACGGCAGCGAGAACGCCGCTGGCCTGATCGCTGCGTTACGTGATCCCCGACTCGCCCGTGCTATTCTGGCCATTCATCGCGATACGAGTCGGGAGTGGTCTGTTGCAGAGCTCGCTGCACAGTCGCATGTGTCACGTTCTGTTTTTGCTGAACGCTTCAAATCAATCATCGGCATACCTCCCCAGCGCTATGCAAGGGAGGTGCGAATGCGCATCGCAAGTCACTGGATTATTCACGATAAGATCTCAATTGACACCGTTGCTCTTCGCCTCGGTTATGCCTCACAGGCAGCGTTTAGCAGAGCTTTTAAGCGCATCAATGGATATCCGCCGGGCGCTATGCGTCAGCGACCCGCGAGACAAAGGGGAATCGCATCAATCACCCATCCGGGCTCTGCCGTTTAAGTGGATATACCCACGGGGATCCGTTCCATCCTATTAAGAAATGAGTTATCCGTATTTATGGGAACGTCGCCGAACCCCCGAATTCCAGATAGATTTTCGCCAGATTTTGGAACTGATTAAAGCGGTTTTCATCCAGTGATAGCTCCGCCTGGCGGCGCTTCTCCTGAGCATCAAGCCAAAATGAGACAGGCACAGCGCCCTGGCGATATCGTACTTCGTTCAGTCGCTCAGACTCCCTTGCCAGTTCAAGTCCTTCATGCAGCCTTTTTTCCTGCGCCAGTAACTGGTTACGCAGGGACAGCTCGTCTTCAATACTGCTCATCGCTTTATAAAGCGACTGCTTAAACTCCAGTAATCGCTGTTCGTAGTCGTTGCGGGCAATTTTTACATCCACGCCCTGTTGCCTCCACTCGAGAAACGGCAGTGTCAGGTTGGCGCCAACGGAACCGACAGGATTTTGCAGGAAAGCCATCAGCGAGCTGCTGCTGGTACCCAGAGAACCGGTCAGACTGAATGCGGGATAGAATTCGGTGCGCCTGATATCAACGGTGGCCAGAGCTTCACGCACCCGCCACTCTTTAGCACTGATATCGGGTCGGTGTCTCAGCACGCTGGCCGGAATGTTCGCATTAACCGCGGGCATTCCCCCTTTTGGCAACGTCATCGGTTCAGCCACGGGGCTGCCTGGCGCGGTACCCAGCAATACCGCCTGCTGATTCAACGCCTGCAGGCGTTCACGCTGCAGCCCGGTGAGTCTGTTTTCCTGGGTCAGCAAGCTTTGCCGGGCATCAACCACATCAAGTGATGAAGCACCACCCGCGTGGTAGCGGGCCATCGCCAGGCGTAGCGTTTCTTTTGCGTAACCGATGCTCTGCTTAAGAACGCTTATCTGTTGGTTAATAAAACCAATGCGCCAGTAGTTGTCACTGGCCTCTGAGAGCAAGGTCAGGCGTGCTGCACGCAGATCCTCTTCTGTGGCCTGACTTGCCCAAACCGCGGCATCTCGCTGCCGGGCCATTTTGCCCCACAGATCCAGTTCATAACTGGTATTCAGGGTGGCGGAACTGCCCTTTTCCCAGCCTGATGAGCCGGTAAGTGGTTTTCTGCTGTCCACGCCCAGCGTCCCTTTTAACCCCGGATCGCTTGCAATGCCCACTCTCTCGGCGTCAAGCCTTGCCCGGTACATCCTTAACACGGCTAAAGCCACATCATTATTGCTTGCCATCACCTGGCGTAACCAGCTATCCAGCAGGGGGTCATTAAACGCGTTCCAGTCAAACGGTGCGGACTCCCCGTCGGCATCATCGTGATACCAGCTGGCCGGATACTCTACGGCAGGCGCGTGATAGTCGCTTTTGAGTAAGTTTGCGCAGCCTGCGCTGAGCGTGGCGGCGAGGCATAAAGCCAAAGGTGATAATATTTTCATAGGTTACTCGCTGGCCAGTGAAGCGACCGGATCCATCCTTGCCGCCTTGCGGGCGGGGAGATAACCGAAGATCATGCCAATGATTGTTGAACAGACAAATGCGGCGGCAGCAGCCTGCCAGGAATAGATGGCGGTAAACATTCCGCCTGCCAGTGCGGTGAAAAGAGCGCCTGCGGCATACGACAGCGCGATGCCTAATGCCCCCCCTATCAGGCACACCAGGACGGCCTCAATCATAAATTGCTGCATGATATCGCTTCGACGCGCTCCCACCGCCATCCGCACGCCAATTTCATGGGTACGTTCGGTAACGGACACCAGCATGATGTTCATCACCCCAATACTGCCGATCATCAGTGAGATGCAGGCAACCATAAGAATCAAAATGCTGAAAGTCATCGAAGTACTTTCGATGGATTTTCTTATCTGTTCAAAATTATAAAGCTGGAAGTCTTTTACGCGGTGACGCTGGGTCAACAGCTGAGATATAGCACTGACAGCGGCCTCGTTAGCCACATTGTCCTTCAGCCGGACGCTGATGCTGGTCAGTACCGGTTTACCTGCCATTCGGTACATTACCGTACTGTAGGGCATCCACACGGTAATACGGTTGGGTGCATAACTACGGTTATTACTCTTAGCGATGCCCACAACGCGTGCTGGTACGGAACCGAGGAATACAATTTGCCCCAGCGCCTTTAACCCCGCCTCATCAAATAACGCTATGCGGGCATTTTCATCGATGATCACTTCCTGCAGGGCGTTACGATCGTCCCTGAACGTTGCCCCCTGCAAAATCTCGATGCCATTAACGCGGAAGTGATCTCGCCCAACGCCATTGATTGAGGCGGTTGCGGATTTTCCGCGAAAACGAATGGTGTCTGAGGCACTGACTTCCGGGCTTACGCTGTCAATAAACCCCTGCTTCGCCAGTGCTGCAGCATCTGCTGGCACCAGCGTACGAATGCTTTCGGCGCTGTCGTCGAAGAAATCGCTCCCGGGATAAATGCTCACTACGTTGGTGCCCAGATCTTTAATATTCTCCAGCGTCCGCTGCTTCGCCCCTTCACCGAGCGCCACCACCGTGACCACGGCAGCGATGCCGAAAATAATTCCGGTCATGGTTAAGGTTGTGCGTAAACGGTGTGCGTTCATCGCTTTCAGCGCCATTCCCAGCGATTCACGTGTACGATCGAGAAAACTTTGCCAACGACTTTGCCGGGTCCTGTTGGGAGGCGGCAGTTTTTCCGTCGCGGTCAGGCGGCTGCCGCTGTCTGAGATAATTTCGCCGTCGCGCAGTTCGATAATCCGCTGAGCATGTTGCGCCACCTTCATGTCGTGGGTCACTATCACCACGGTATGACCCCGCTGGTGAAGTTCGCTGAGGATGGCCAGCACTTCCTGCCCTGACCGTGAATCCAGCGCACCGGTCGGTTCGTCCGCCAGAATTATCTCTCCGCCATTAATCAGCGAGCGGGCAATACTGACACGCTGTTGCTGACCGCCGGAAAGTTCACCGGGTTTATGATGCTCCCGCCCTTCCAGCCCGAGCCTGCCCAGCAGTGCTGCGGCTCGCAGCCGACGCTGGTCACGCCCGCTGTTGGCGTAAATGGCAGGGATCTCCACATTGCCCAGTGCGCTGAGGTCTGGCATCAAATGATAGCGCTGGAAGATAAAGCCGATATGTTCCCGGCGTATTCTTGCAAGCTCATCCGGTGAAAGCTGGGCAGCATTTTGCCCGCCGATGTAATAATTCCCGCTGTCGGGGACATCAAGGCAACCCATGATGTTCATCAGGGTCGATTTACCCGACCCTGATGCGCCGATAATCGCCACCAGTTCACCTGCCGCGATCGTCAGACTCACCTCTTTGAGGACGGTAAGCGTCTGGCCACCATTACGGTAGGTACGGCTAATACCGTTAAGCTCAATAATATTGCTCACAGCACGAACCCATCCCCAGGTGCTTTTTCACCCGGCTGCGACAGCACCACCTTTTCCCCGACTTTCACGCCATCAAGGATCTCAATATCCACGCTGTTGGTTATTCCGGTTTTTACCTCTCGGGTTTCAAGCTTGCCGTTACTTGTCAAAACCTGCACCTGCTGCTTATTGCCATCTGCTTTATGCACCGCCTGAATGGGCACCAGAAGCGTATTTTTACCTTCACCGGCAAGCAGCGTGACCTGAGCAGTCATGGCAATTCGCAGCCGGTTTTCCGGATTGGGCACGTCCAGCAGCGCGTTGTAGTAGACGGACGCATTCGAGGTACCTGAGCCTGATGCCGAACTGCTGCTGGCAAGCGTGTCGTCTTTCATTACCGATTCCGGCGCCAGTTCAACGGTGCGCAGTATCGCGTCATACTCTTTGTCAGGTTCCGAGAAAATGGTGAAGCGCGCTTTTTGGCCGATGAAAATACGGGTGATATCGGCCTCAGAGATCTGCGCCTTAATGGTCATCACATCCAGTCGTGCAAGTTTGATAATTGTCGGTGCACTTTGGCTGGAGTTAACCGTCTGCCCTTGCTGGGTCACTACTGCGATAACGATGCCGTCCATCGGCGCGACGACACGTGTATAGCTCAGGTCGACCTTTTTCTTATCCACCTCGATCTGCGCCTGCACCAGACGCGCGTTAAGCGACAGTAGCTCCGCACGCGTGGTCGCCAGCGTGGCTTCTGCGGACTCAAAATCTTCACGTGAGCTGGCTTCTTGGTTAAGCATCTGCCGCTGCCGTTTGTAACGGAGTTCAGCCTGTTTTAAGAGCGCCTGCTTGGCTTGCAGATCGGCTTTGACCACGTTGAGTGCGGCTTCTGCGGTGCGCAAATCATTACGCTGCGGCACATCGTCAATGTCAGCTATCGGTTGCCCTTTAATGACCTGATCGCCAGGCTTAACTTTCAGCGATTTTACCTGGCCTGAGACCTGAGCACCGACGTTAACGCGCTCAATCGCATCGATTCGGCCGGTAGCCAGTACGGTATTTTCAATATCCCCTTTACGCACCGGAGCCGTGACATACTCCGGGACCGGCGCGCTGCGCAGGAAGAACAAGGAGACGGTGATAAGAACAGTCAGCATCACTGCAGCAAAAATGGCGACGCAACGTGAAGGGAGTTTCATTAACATTGTGCGGGTTTTCCATAACATTAAAACGCAGCGATCTAAGATATCATTTTGCCCCCCTGAGTCTCTACGGGAGTTAAACACGGGGTTAGCGGCTATCCCCTTGCACAAAGTCGGAGATAGCACATTCCCGGATCCCTTTTTGGATTAAAGTGAACGGGTAGCCTCATTGGAGGTTGTCGTTAATCATCTTCACCCTCTCTTTGCCGGGGAAGGGTTAACTTGTAGCTTATTTCAACTTCGCTTTTGTCCCACAAATAGATATCACCCTAAGTGAAACCCATTCCTATTTGTTAAAAATGTTAGCTAACATTCATAACAACAAATAACAGAAGCTTTCAATGCGGAATTAGATTGAACTAAATTCAGCCAATGGAATTATAAAGAAGACTTTGATAAACAATGCTATTCCTCTTCTCATCTGCAATAATCATATAACAGTATATCCTATTGATTATTATGACTTTTAATTCAAATTAATCCTGTTGAGATCATTAAGATATTTCCCACCTCATAGTTCATGTGGAATTTATTCATTTATTTTAAATGTAGCGGTGATATTATCGGCTTGTACCCAAAAATAATAATAATTAACCCAAACTTAACATCAGGCATGTGAGAGTCGTAATTCTATGCTCCTTCAAAAAAAAACAACCCGTCGCAAGTTTTTACTTGGGTCGCTGATGGCTTTGCCTGTCGGGACCATCATGATGAAAGGGCTGTCAGCGGCACAAGCTGCGGAAATGGCTGCCCCGGATTTGCTCGATTATAAACCAATATTTTTCAGCGCCGATGAGTGGCAATTTATTATGGCCGCCGCTGACCGTCTGATCCCTGCTGGCGGCAAAGGTAAAGCGCCGGGTGCACTCGAAACCAACGTGCCGATTTTTATCGATCAGCAAATGCACGGTGATTTCGGTGAAGAAATTTACATGCAGGGCCCGTTCAACGTGCATGCACCGGCGACGATGGGATATCAGATCCCGTTCCGTCCGCAGCAAATCTACAAAACCGGCATTCGTATCGCGAACAGCTGGTGTCAGCAAAATCATCAGAAAGCCTTCCATGAGCTTAACGATCAGGACAAAGACAACATACTGACGCAGCTTCAGAAAAACGGCATTACGTTTGCGGACGCAGGCGAAGAGAATCTCGTCGCTTCGCAATTCTTCAGCGAACTGCTTTCAGACACCAAACACGGTTATCTGGCAGATCCGATCTACGGCGGAAACAAAGGGATGAAGGCGTGGATCGCCATCGGATTCCCCGGCGCTCGCGCCAGTTTCACCGAGTGGGTTAAGCAGCACAACGTCCCGTATCCGCTGGGGCCAGTGAGCCTGCAAGGCGCGCGTGCCTGATTGCCGCGCCCTAATTCCCCTTTTCTGATGACTGACAGGATTTAAGATGGCAAAAGTAACTAAACCAGAAGTCGACGTTGTTGTTGTCGGCCTCGGCTGGGCGGGCTCGCTGATGAGTATCGAGCTGGCGATGGCAGGCCTGACCGTTCGCGCCCTCGAACGCGGCGGCGATCGCGGCTACGAAGAATTTGCATACCCGAAACCGGCGGACGAATACGCCTACGCGGTGCGTAACAAAGTCATGGCGACGCCGGCTGAAGCCGCGGTCACCGTGCGTTACAACATGAGTGAAACCGCCCTGCCGACCCGTAAATGGGGCGCGTTTGCGCCGGGTACCGGCGTCGGTGGTTCCGGTCTGCACTGGACGGCGGTTCTGATCCGCCCGACGCCGACCGATTTAAAACTCAAAACCTACGCAGACGAAGCATATAAACCAGGCATCCTGCAGGAAGACATGCGGATCATGGACTTCCCGTTCACGTGGGACGAAATCGAGCCGTATTACACCAAGTTTGAGCATATCTGTGGCCAGTCCGGTAAAACCGGTAACCTGCGCGGTCAGATTATGGAAGGCGGCGACCCGTTCGAAGGCCCGCGCTCCGAGCCTTACCCGCTGCCAGCGCTGGAAGATACACTCAACAGCAGCATGTTTGCTGAAGTCACCAAAAAGATGGGCTATCACCCGTTCCCGAACCCGTCGGCCTGCGTATCCCGCGCGTGGACCAACCCTTACGGCAACCAGATTGCGCCGTGTAACTACTGCGGTTATTGCAGTAAATATCCGTGCCTGAACTACTCAAAAGCCTCACCGCAAACCGCCGTGATGGACGCACTGAAACGCATGGATAACTTCTCTTATGAAGTCCACGCCAACGTGCTGAAAGTCGAGTTACACGATGATAAGAAAACCGCCAAAGGCGTGATCTACATGGATGCAGACGGCAATGAATGCTTCCAGCCTGCGAAAATCGTGGTGCTGAGCAGCTTCCAGTTCTGTAACGTGCGCCTGATGCTGCTGTCCGGGATCGGCAAACCGTACAACCCGATCACTGAAGAAGGCGTGATTGGCCGTAACTATGCGTTCCTGAGTAACGGCGGCTCGACGCTGTTCTTCAAAGACAAAAACTTCAACCCTTTCGCCACCGCAGGCGCCACAGGCCAGATGTTTAACGACATCTCTCCGGGCAACTTTGATGGCCCTTCTTTAGGTTTCATCGGCGGCGCGAAAATCCACAGTTCTCAGGCCACCGGCACGCCAATCAGCACCTCGCTGCCAAAAGGCACGCCTGCGTGGGGCACCGACTGGAAAGAAGGGATGGAAGAATGGTACGGCCATTCGATGAAAATCAGCATCACGACAACCTGCCAGTCTTACCGCGACATTTATCTGGATCTCGATCCGAACTACAAAGACGAATACGGCTATCCGCTGCTGCGCATGACCTTCGACTGGAAACAGAACGAACTCAAATTGCAGCAATACCTGAAAAGCATCGTCGGCAATATCACCAAAGAGCTGAACCCGGACAGCTACAGCGAAAGCTTCCTGCCGATGGACGCGCATTTTGACCTGACCAAGTACGTTTCCACGCATAACGTGGGCGGCGCGGTGATGGGCGATAACCCGAAAACCTCGGCGCTGAACAAGTTCCTGCAAAGCTGGGATGTGCATAACGTGTTTGTGCCGGGCGGTAATGCGTTCCCGCAAAACTTCCAGGCCAACCCGACGGACACCATCGGCGCGATCACCCTGATGGCGGCGCAGGCGATTAAAGATCAGTACCTGAAAAACCCTGGTCCACTGGTTCAGGCATAAGCGGAGATGAACAGGATGAAACTCAAAAGTTTATTTATCGCTAATGCTCTGCTGCTGGGAGCAGGTTTTATGGCGAATGCGCAGGCGGATACCAATACACAATCCGATAACGCAGCGCTGATCAAACAGGGCGAATATGTGGCGCGTCTGGGCGACTGCGGGGCGTGTCATACGGTCGCTGGCAAACCGGCGTTTTCCGGCGGACTGGCGATCAACTCGAATCTGGGCACCATTTATTCCACCAACATTACGCCGGATAAAGACCACGGCATTGGCGGATATTCCGAAGCACAGTTCTCCGATGCGGTGCGTAAAGGCGTTCTGCCTGACGGTACCCGTTTGTATCCGGCGATGCCTTATCCGGATTACGCCAAAATTAATGATGAAGATATGCACGCGCTCTATGTTTACTTTATGCAGGGCGTAAAACCGAGCGCGGAACAGCCGCCGGAAACGGATCTGAGTTTCCCGTTCAGTCAGCGCTGGGGGATGCGTTTCTGGAACTGGGCGTTTGCCTCGGATAAGCCTTTCAAGCCAATAGGGGGGGCTTCTGAGCAGGTAAACCGCGGCGCGTATCTGGTGGAAAGTCTCGGTCACTGCGGCAGTTGCCATACTCCGCGCGGTTTCGGTATGAACGAGAAAGCGCTGGACAGCAGCGACTCTGATTTCCTGGCGGGCGGCAGCCTGAATAACTGGGACGTCCCTTCCCTGCGCGGCGTCGCGCACTGGAATGAACAGGAGATCGTCGATTATCTGGGCAAAGGGCGTAATGACAAAGCAGCAGTTGGCGGCGAAATGACGTCTGTGGTGGAAAACAGTACAGCCCACATGACCGATGACGACCTGAAAGCCATCGCGGCCTACATCAAATTCCTGGGCGGTAATCCGCCGGTTCCGGCAGAGGACACGCAGAAAGCCAGCGCGACCGAAGCCAAACTGACAGCGGCGAAAAACCTCAGCGAAGGCGAGCGTTTGTATCTGGATAACTGCGGTGCATGTCACTTCGTGACAGGTAAAGGCGCACCGGGCGTGTTCCCGCAGCTGGATCAGGCAACGATTGTGAATGCCAAAGACCCGACCGGATTAATTCACACCATTTTGGCGGGCGCACAGCAACCGTCCACCGCGCGCGCACCGTCCACGCTGGTGATGCCGGGCTTTGCAAACCGTCTGACGGACGAAGAAGCGGCACAACTGTCGACCTTTATCCGTCAGGGCTGGAGCAACAATGCTCCGGCAGTGACCGCAAAAGATGTCAGCGAAGTCAGAAAAACCCTGACGAAGTAATCACTTTTGCAGGCTACAACGGCTTTCCTCGCGGAAGGCCGTTTTTTTATACGCGATCAGGCGGCTGGCGTTTCATGCAAATGACGCCACAGAATTTTCCCTTCTGCATCCACCACAAACAACACCGTCGAATAACGCAGCGTTTCCGGCTGGCCGGGCAACTGCTGGCGTTCCTGATACGCAACGACCGCGCCTTTTTCACTTTCAGCAATCAGCACCGGCTTTTCGACCTCAATCTTCAGCCCGCTTTTCGCGCCCCGCTGCGCCCTGAAAAAAGCACATAACGCCGGATGATCCAGCCGGTGGCCGGTGATAGTTACCATCGAATAGGCCGGACTAAACCGCGCCAGCAGTTCATCACAAACCTGCTCAGGTGCAGCGGAGTCTGTAAACCAGCGCTGAATTAACACATGTGCATCAAACACTTCTTTCACAAAACGATTCATCTTCTTTCCTTTTGAAGTTCCTGCTGATGCAGTTCCTGCACAATTTCCCGGCCCGGCAACCGCAGACACAATATGACCGGAACAATAACGCTGGCGGCGGCAAAAATGAACGCCAGCCTGAACGCAGATTGCGGGAGGTAAATCTGCAAAATATTGAGCATCACGCTGACCAGCGTCACGCCGAGGCAAAAACTCAGCTGGCGGTTGATGTTCCACACCGCGCTGGCATCGGCCAGTTTCTCCGTCTGAATATGTAAAAACGCGCTACTTTGCGCCGTGCTGCTGCACAAACTGCTGCCCGCCCCCATCAGCGTGAACGCCGCGATCGCCAGCCAAGGCTGCGCGGGAAACCCGCTGAGCAGCGCCAGCAAGCCAATACCTGCGCCATGTATCAGACAGCCGGGAATAAACAGCGCCCGCGGCCCGATGCGGTTAAACATTTTGCCGGTAAAACTGATGGCAGCAAACGACGCCAGCGACCACGGCAACATCAGCCCGCCTGACTGCGCTGCCGAAAAATGATGCTCATTTTGCAGATACAGCATGGCGATCAGGCTGACGCCGGTAAACACGCCGGGAACCCACTGATAAACCAGCATGCCGGTGCGCAGCAGCGGATCTTTCATCAACGTCAGATCCAGCAAAGGCTCAGGCTGTTTTCGGGATACGCCAACAAACATCGCCATCAGCCCTGCGCCCGCCAGCAAGAATGCGCTGCCGCTCAGCCATTCACTATTTTCACCCAGCGACGTCAGCCCCCATAACACCAGCGTCAGCCCGCCGTTAAGCAGCGCAAATCCCTTCACATCAAACTGCTCCGCGGGTTCCCGCGCCGTTTGTGGCAGCCAGCACAGTGCCAGCACCCAGGCCAGCAGCGCCAGAGGCAGACTGGCAATAAACACCCAACGCCAGCTGAAACTGTCCACGATAATGCCGCCGATGGCCGGAGAAAGCGCCGGTGCCATCAGCCCGACCAGCATGATCACCGCCGAAAGTCTGGCACGTTCGTGGCTGCGGTAAAGCGCGTATGTCAGCGTCTGCCCGAGCGGGATCAATAATCCGCCGCCCAGCCCCTGCACAATACGCCAGGCAATCAGCGTGGTCAGATTTCCGGCGCTTGCTGCGCCAACAGAGGCAAGCATAAAAATCGTCAGTGAAAGGATGAAAATCCGGCGCGCCCCGAAACGTGCGGCCAGCCAGCGACTGAGCGGGATAACCAGCGTCAGCCCGAGAATATATCCGGTGCTGACCCACGCCAGCGCGCTGACCGGTGCATCAAACTGGCGTGCGATGCCGGGATACGCCACGTTAGCGATAAACATGTTGATCAGATCAACGAAAAAACCGAGCAAATACACCGCGGCAACCCGCGCTCTGTGACTCATCTGCACTCATCCACAATCAGTTAAGGCGTGCAATCTAACGGAGATATTGTCCGGGATAAACGGGCGCGGCGCAGTTACACTGTCAAAAATATTTTGACAATCAGGAAGTATGAAATGCTGAATTTGCAGCGGCTGGAGATTTTCGTGGCGGTGGTTAACGCAGGCAGTTTTACTGGCGCGGCAGCTTCGCTCGGGCTGACCAAGGCAGTCGTCAGTTTCAACGTCAAACAACTGGAAAGCGAAACCGGCGTCGCGTTGCTGACCCGCAGCACGCGGCGGCTGGCGCTAACTGAATCGGGCGAACGCTTTTATCAGCGCTGTCAGGATTTATTGCAGGAAGCCGAATCGGTACTGGATGACGTACGCCGGGACCACGGCGGTCTGAGCGGACAACTGCGTATCACCAGTACGCCGGAATACGGTGCACGCGTGGTGGTTCCGGCGCTGGCGGCGTTCTCTGCACTGCATCCGCAATTGCGCATTCAGCATGTTGCGTCCTCGAATCACGATGACCTGATTTCCGGACGCTTCGATCTGGCGATCCGCCTCGGTCAGTTAGCCGATTCCAGTCACCACGCCGCCACGCTGGGGAGTTTTGAAATCCTGCCGGTAGCCTCTGCGACATATTTGCAACAATCAGGAAGTATTCAAACACCGGAACAGCTGGCTCAGGCCTCGTGGATTGCGCACAGCCGGTTGCCGCTGCCAATGAGCTGGCCGGTAACCCGTACCCGTGGGGAGCAAATTCCGTTTCGTGTTTCTTCGCCTCCGGCCGTGACCGCCGACAGCGCATCGGCGTTGTTATCTTTTGCGCTGGCAGGAGCAGGCGTTGCATTGCTGCCCGACTGGCTGGTGCAACCGGAAATCGACGCACAGCGTTTATGCCATTTGCTGCCCGATCACCGGTTCCCGACACAGGGCATTTTCGCGCTCTATCCCAACACCCGCCATGTCCCTGAAAAGGTGCGGCGGTTTATTGATTTTTTGCAAAAACAGATGGCGGAGTTTCCCGCTCGGTCTAAGATTTACTTCAGCTAACAGAAGGAAAACGCTGACTATGATCCTCGAAACATCGCGGTTGTTGCTCCGGCCTGTCGAGGCTGATGACATCGGTTCATTTTTTGCTATTTACGGCGATCCGCAAACTAATCTGTTTAATCCGCGCGGTCCGCTCAAAGACATAGCGGCAGCGAAGGAAAAACTTAGCGGCTGGTTACAGGAATGGCCGGAACACGGTTTCGGCCATTGGGCGATAACGTTGAGTCATAAGCCGGATGAGATTATCGGCTTCGGTGGGCTGGGAGTTCGCGAAGGCTACGAAAATCACCGGGTATTTCTCGGCTATCGCTTTGCGACCATCGCGTGGGGAAAAGGGCTGGCAACGGAGTTTGCCAGCGCATCATTGAACGCAGGTTTCGAGAAACTGCATCTTGAGCGGATCTCCGCCACCGTGCGCGAAAATCATCTGGCTTCGCAGCGTGTGCTGGAGAAAATCGGCATGCAAAAAGTCGGTTTTGAAGGTGATCCGGTACATGGCACCGGCAGTTACCTTTACCGGCAGACTGATCACCGCATAACCCGCTGCCCCCATTAAGAGTCATGGTGCGCGCACGCTATTTTAGAGGATAATCGCGGGTAATCGATTCACTATTCAGGAAACCCGCGAATGAAACAACACCTCGCACCAGAAGACTATTACACTGAAAAGTACGGTCTGACCCGTACCCATTCTGAAATTCTCAACGCAGCAAATTACGTGCAGCCGGGCAAAGCGCTGGATCTAGGGTGTGGCAGCGGACGTAACTCGCTGTATCTCAACCTGAAAGGTTTTGATGTCACCGGCTGGGATAACAACGCGATGAGCGTCGCAAAAGTGAATGACATTATTGCGGCGGAATCCCTGCAAAACATTCATATAAGCGAGCAGGATCTGAACACGCATCGTTTCAGCGGTGAATATGATTTTATCTTTTCAACGGTAGTGATGATGTTTCTGCAACGCGACAGCATTCCGCATATTGTTCAGGACATGCACGCTGCGACGAAAACCGGAGGCTACAACCTTATTGTCGCCGCGATGGACAGCCCGGATTTCCCGTGTCCGCTGCCCTTCCCGTTCACCTTCCAGCCTGAAGAACTGCGCGAGTATTACCGTGGCTGGGAAATCGTGAAGTACAACGAAGACGTCGGCGAGCTGCATAAACGCGACGAAAACGGTAACCGCTATAAACTGCGGTTTGCGACGCTGCTGGCGAAAAAGATTTGATGTGAAAATAAGCTGGCGGGAACGCCGCCAGCCCTGTAAATCTGCCGAAGCCGGATGCTAGTGCTTTATCATCACATGCCGGATTGCCGTGTAATCTTCCAGTCCGTACATCGACATATCTTTGCCGTAGCCGGACTGCTTTTGTCCGCCGTGCGGCATTTCGCTGACCAGCATGAAGTGCGTATTCACCCAGGTACAACCGTATTGCAGACGGGCGCTGAGCCGATGGGCGCGACCGATGTTTTGCGTCCAGACCGACGAAGCCAGCCCGTAATTCGATTCATTTGCCCAGTCGAGAACCTGATCTTCGGTATCGAATTCGGTGATGCTGACCACCGGCCCGAACACTTCGCGCTGCACGATTTCATCTTCCTGACGCGCTCCCGCCAGCACGGTAGGCTGGAAATAATAGCCTTCACCGCGCACGCGTTCGCCGCCGGTGACCACCTGAATATGCGCCTGCTGTTTTGCGCGTTGCACGAAACCTTCCACCCGTTCTAAATGTGCTGCCGATACCAGCGGCCCCATTTCTGCGCTTTCATCTGTCCCAAGTTTGATCGTAGAAACCGCTGCGCCCAGCGCGTTGACCAGCCGCGAATAAACCCCTTTTTGCACATAGAGTCGACAGGCCGCGGTGCAGTCTTGTCCGGCGTTGTAGAAACCGAACGTGCGCACGCCTTCCACCACCTGATCGATATCCGCGTCATCAAACACGATCACCGGCGCTTTGCCACCGAGTTCCATATGCGTGCGTTTGATGCCGCTGGTGGCCTGCGCAACAATTTTCTCGCCGGTTGCGACCGAGCCGGTCAGAGAAATCATCCGCACTTTATCGTGATGCGTCAGCGCGTTACCCACCCTCTGACCGTCGCCAAACAACACATTCAGCACACCCGCCGGGAACAAATCCTGCGCCAGTTCTCCCAGCTTCAGCGCCGTCAGCGGCGTAATTTCAGAAGGTTTGATCACCACACAGTTGCCCGCCGCCAGCGCCGGAGCAATTTTCCAGGCAGCCATCATCAGCGGATAATTCCACGGCGCGATAGAGGCAATAACTCCCAGCGGATCACGGCGGATCATGGAAGTATGACCGGTCAGATACTCGCCGCTGGCCAGTCCGTTCAGACAACGGCTGGCACCGGCAAAGTAACGAAACACATCAGCTACCGCCGGGATCTCATCGCCCAGCGCCAGATGAAAAGGTTTGCCGCAGTTCAGCGATTCGAGTTTCGCGAGGTCTTCAGCATTGGCTTCAATGCGATCGGCCAGCGCCAGTAACAACTCAGAACGGGTTTTCGGCGTGGTTTGCCCCCATTCAGTAAAAGCTTTGTGCGCCAGATCGACAGCCTGTTTGGTCTGCTGCTCGCTGGCCTGCGCCAGTCGCACTATTTCCTGCCCGTTATGCGGGTTGTAAACCGGCAACGACGTTCCTTCTCCGGCAACCAGCTCACCATTAATCAGCATGTTCGTTTGCATTATTTTTTCCTTATTATTTGCCGTCACCGGCCACATCAGACCCGTTTCTTGTCAGATACCATGCGCCCAAAATCGGGATCATGGTCAGTACCATCAGGCACAGCGCCACCACGTTGGTGACCGGCACTTCGCGCGGACGTCCCAGCTGATTGAGCAGCCAGATAGGCAGCGTGCGCTCGTGTCCGGCGGTGAAGGTAGTGACGATGATTTCATCGAAAGACAGCGCAAACGCCAGCATTCCGCCCGCCAGCAGCGCGGTGCTCAGGTTGGGTAAAATGATGTAGCGGAAGGTCTGCCAGCCGTCGGCGCCTAAATCCATCGATGCCTCGATCAGGCTGTGGGTGATGCGACGGAAACGTGCGATGACGTTGTTATAAACAATCACCATGCAGAAAGTGGCATGACCGATAACGATGGTCAGCATTCCCGGTTCGATTTGTGCGGCGTGAAACGCGTTGAGCAGCGCCAGCCCGGTGATGATCCCCGGCAAGGCAATCGGCAGCATGAACAGCAAGGTGATACTGTTTTTGCCGTAGAAATTGCGCCGGTACAGCGCCGCTGCCGCCAGCGTGCCCAGCACCATCGCAATCACCGTGGCGTAACAGGCGATTTGCACCGAGAGCCAGACGGCGTCGAGAATGTCATGTCTCCCCGCCGCGACCGCGAACCAGTGCAGCGTGAAGCCTTTTGGCGGAAAACTGAACGCCGCGTCTTCAGTGTTAAAGGCGTAGACCGCGATGATCAGCAGCGGGAAATGCAGGAAAACCAGCCCGCCCCATGCGGACAGTTTGAGTAACCAGGGTGCGCGTTTAGAGTGCATCGAAAGCTCCCAGTCGTTTAACCATCGACAGATAAACAGCAATCAGCACAATCGGCACCAGCGTGAACGCCGCCGCCATCGGCATATTGCCAATCGACCCCTGCTGGGAATACACCATATTGCCGATGTAATACCCCGGCGGCCCCACCAGTTGCGGGATGATGTAATCGCCCAGCGTCAGGGAGAAGGTGAAAATCGACCCCGCGGCGATACCCGGCACCGCCAGCGGGAAGATGACATAGCGCAACGTCTGCCAGGGTTTTGCGCCCAGATCTTCGGATGCCTGGATCAGGGACGGCGGCAGACGTTCAAGCGCCGCCTGGATCGGCAAAATCATAAACGGCAGCCAGATGTAAACGAACACCCAGAAGCGCCCGATCCCCGACGTTGACAACGTATTGCCGCCGATACCCGGCAGACTCAGCAACGCGGTCAGCAGCGGTTCCAGCCCGAGATGTTCCAGGAACCATTGCAGCACGCCGCCTTTGGAAAGCAGCAGCGTCCACGCATAGGCTTTGACGATGTAACTCGCCCACATCGGCAACATGATCGCGACATAGAAGAAGGCTTTTTTCTTGCCCGTAATGTAGCGCGCCATGTAATAAGCAATCGGAAACGCCAGCACCGCGCTGAAAAACGACACCAGCAGCGCCATGCTCACCGTGCGGATAATGATGTCGGCGTTCACCGGATCAAACAGCGCGCGCAGATTCGCGGTGGTCAGCGTAGAGGACACTGTCATGGTGAAATCGTCGAAGGTATACAAACCCTGCCACAGCAGCGTAAACAACGAACCTAAATAGATGGCACCGAACCACAACAGCGGCGGAACCAGCAGCAGCGCCAGATAAAATCCGGGGCGATGATGCAGGAAAGTGATCAGCGCCCGGCCACGCCGCGCCCGCTTCTCGTAAGGAGTCATACTGATATCCATCGTTTAACCCTCAAGCAGCGCCACCATGGCGTCCCGGTTCCAGCACGCCACCACCGGTTGCCCGGTCTGGAAGTGGGTTTGCAGGCTGGCCGCCAGATTATTCGGTTCACTGACAAACAGCCGCTCACCGCCATCCAGCGCCAGTTCGTAGCGCGTCGCCGCCCCCTGAAAATGGATATCTTTCAGGATGGCGCTGACCTGCACGATATTGCTGTCGGCTTGCGGTTGTGGCGTCAGGCGGATATGTTCCGGACGAATCGAACGGCTGCCGGCAAGGCCGGTGAGCCTGAGGGAGAGATCAGAATTAAGCACATTGGCGGTACCGACAAACTGCGCGACAAACGCCGTGCGCGGATTGAGATACAGCTCGCGCGGTGAATCCACCTGCTCGATGCGCCCGTTGTTAAACACCGCCACGCGGTCCGACATCGACAGCGCTTCACTCTGATCATGCGTGACGAAAATGAAGGTAATGCCCAGTTCGCGTTGCAGTTTTTTCAGCTCGCCCTGCATCTGCTCTCGCAGTTTGAGATCGAGCGCGCCGAGCGGTTCATCGAGCAGCAGAACGCTGGGCTGATTGACCAGCGCACGCGCCAGAGCCACGCGCTGACGCTGACCGCCGGACAAAAACGCCGGTTTGCGCGCCGCAGTAAAACCGAGCGCCACCCGTTCCAGCGCTTCCATCGCGCGAATATTGCGTTCTTTTTTGCCCACGCCTTTCACCATAAGGCCATACGCAACGTTCTCCAGCACGGTCATGTGCGGAAACAGCGCGTAATCCTGAAAGACGGTATTCACATCCCGCTCATACGGCGCGAGTTTTGTGGCCTCTTTGCCATGAATACGGATGGAACCGGATGACAGCGTTTCAAACCCGGCAATCAGGCGCAGGCAGGTGGTCTTACCCGAACCCGAAGGCCCAAGCATGGAAAAGAATTCGCCGTCCTGAATATCGATCGACACATTATCGACGGCTTTGGTTTCCCCGAATATTCGGGAAACATTGATAAATTGTACGGCGGGCATAGTTAGCTCCCGGTTTCATTTTTGAAAAAACCAATTCCACTGGAATACGCAAAATCATTTGTGTTGTATCAAGGCGGCAACTGAGTGAATCCCCGGGAGCTTACTGAAGTAAGTGACCGGGGTTCGCGAACGCAGCCAACGCAGAGACAGCGCAAAGGATGCCGCGTATTAACGGCCGCCCATGATGGCGATATAGTCTTGAGTCCATTTACTGTATGGCACGAACTTGCCGCCTTCGGACTGTGGCGTTTTCCAGAATGAAATCGCCGCGAATTTATCGAAGCCGTTGGTCTGACAGCCTTCCGCACCTAACAGCGGACTGGCTTTACAACCCGCCGGAACCGCAGGCACGGAACCAAACCAGGCGGCGACGTCGCCCTGCACTTTCGGCTCTAGCGACCAGTTCATCCACTGATAGGCACAGTTCGGATGTTCGGAATCCGCCGCCAGCATGGTGGTATCCGCCCAGCCGGTAACGCCTTCTTTCGGAAACACGGTGGCAATCGGTTGCTTCTCGCCTTTCAGTGAGTTGGCCTGATACGGCCATGAGGAACTGGCGACCACACCTTCGTTTTTGAAATCGCTCATCTGCACGGAGGCGTCGTGCCAGTAACGGTGGATCAGCGGATGCTGGGCACGCAGCAGTTTCAGCACGGCCTGATACTGGGTTTCATTGAGCTGATACGGATCTTCAATTTTGAGATCTGGCTGGGTACTTTTCAGGTACAGCGCGGCATCGGCAATGGCGATCGGACCGTCATAGGCCTGAACGCGCCCCTGATTCGGTTTGCCATCTGGCAGGTTTTGCGGGACAAAAATCACCGCCCAACTGTCCGGCGGTGTCGGGAATGTTTTAGTGTTATACATCAGCAGGTTCGGCCCCCACTGGTATGGTGTGCCGTAGACTTTGCCGCCTACGTTAAACCATGCGCCTTTGGTCAGGCGCGGATCGACGTTTTTCCAGTTAGGGATCAGCGAAGGGTTGATCGGCTGCACGCGTTTACCGTAAATCAGACGCAGCGATGCGTCGCCGGACGCCGTCACCAGGTCATAGCCGCCCTTCGCCATCAGGCTGACCATTTCGTCGGACGTCGCCGCGGTTTTCACATTCACTTTGCAGCTGGTTTGTTTTTCGAACTGCGTCACCCAGTCATAGTTTTTGTCACTTTCGCCGCGCTCGATATACCCCGGCCACGCAACAATATTTAACTGGCCTTCGCCTTTGCCAATACTGGTGGGTGCGTCGGCAGCCAGCGCGCTATTTAAGAAACTCAGCAGGCCCAAACAAATAGCAGATAAAGCGTAAACACCTTTGTTCTTATTCATCGCTTACTCCTGTCCTGTCGTCGTAAATGTTGTTTTTAGAATTGAGGTTTGAACTTCGCCATGATGTGTCTGACTACGCTGTAGTCCTGTAAGGAATAACTGGAAAGATCGTTGCCGTAGCCGGAGCGTTTCAGTCCGCCGTGCGGCATTTCACTGACCAGGGAAAAGTGGGTGTTAATCCACGTGGTGCCATATTGCAGATGGGAGGAAATCTGCATGGCGAGGTCGATATTTTGTGTCCAGACTGAGGAAGCCAGTCCGTATTCAGATTCGTTGGCCCAGCTGACGACCTGCTCAAGCGAGTCAAAACGCGTCACGCTGACCACCGGCCCGAACACTTCGCGCTGGACGATTTCATCACTTTGCAGACAACCCGCCAGCAGCGTCGGCTGGTAATAAAAACCGGAACCGGAATGGGATGCCGCGCCGGTAATCCGCTCGATATGCGGCTGACTCAGCGCCCGCTCGACAAAGCTGGATACGCGGTCACGCTGTCTGGCACTGATCAGCGGTCCCATAAAGTTTTCGCTGTCGTTCTTTTTGGCGAACGGCAACTGAGCAATGGCGTCGCCCAGTTTTTCCACCAGACGTTCGTAGATCCCGGCCTGCGCATAAACGCGGCAGGCTGAGGTGCAATCCTGTCCGGCGTTGTAATAGCCCCAGGTGCTGACGGCGTGGACCACATCGTCAATATCCGCGTCATTACACACAATTACCGGCGCTTTACCGCCCAGCTCAAGATGAGTGCGTTTTACGGTTTTAACTGCGGCCTGCAAAATCCGTTGTCCGGTGACGATATCGCCGGTCAGGGAAATCAAACGAACGTGAGAATGGCTGACCAGTGCGTTGCCGACGCTTTCTCCGCTGCCGGTGATCACGTTGAGCACGCCCGGCGGCAGGATGTCCTGCAAAGCAGGCAGTAAGGCAAGAATGGTCAGGGGAGTATGTTCAGAAGGCTTGAAAACGACGGTGTTTCCGGCGGCCAGCGCCGGTGCGATTTTCCACGCTGACATCATCAGCGGATAATTCCACGGGGCGATAGAAGCGACAACGCCAAGCGGGTCACGGCGCACCATGGAGGTATGACCGGGCAGGTATTCTCCGGCCAATTGCCCCTGCTGACACCGGACAGCACCGGCGAAAAAACGGAAGACATCCACGGCGGCTGGCAGATCGTCATTCAGCGCCTGATGCAGCGGTTTGCCGCAGTTTAAGGCTTCAAGACGCGCCAGCTGCGGAGCCTGCTTTTCGATAGCATCGGCAATGCGCAAAAGGAGAGTGGCGCGTTCGGCGGGTGTGGTGCGTGACCAGCGGGTAAATGCCTGACTGGCGGCATTAACGGCCATATCGACCTGCGCCAGAGACGTTTCCGCCACTTCTGCAATGATGTCGCCGGTGGCGGGATTAAAAATACTCTGCGTTGCGCCCTCGCCATGCAGAAGGTCGCCGTTGATCGCGTGTTTATCAGAGAAACTGGCAACAAATTCTGCATCCGACATCGTACTGCCCCTCAGAGAAGTCAGTCATAGGGAATTAACAAAAATGTTATTAGCTAGTAACAAAACTGCTAATTCACATTAGGTAATTTCTCTGAGGGCAACAAATAGCAATTACTGAAGGCTGCGTTCGGAAAAAACGAATGCTCCGGTTAAGACGGTTTTCTCTTGGCGCTGTTTTCACGAGCGATCGTCAGAAACGGCGTCACCAGTTCAGGCCGCGCACTGCCGCGACGCCATGCCAGTCCGATGTCCAGCGGTTCGATGGAATCCTCAAGCTTGCTGGCTTCGATCATATTCCCTTCCAGTGACCAGGCGCGGTAAGCCATGTCCGGCTGTACTGATACGCCCAACCCGGCAGCCACCAGACTGCGCACCGCCTCGGTTGACGCGGTTTTCATCGCAATATTGGGCTTGAGTCCGGCCCGCGCCCACAGCCGCTGCGCGTGTTTTTCCATCTCATCCACGTTGAGCTGGATCAGCGGTTCATTGGCAATATCCGCCAGAGAAATACTTTCCCGCTCCAGCAGCGGATGCAACGGCGGCAGCCACAGACGGTACGAAGAATGGGTCAGAACCTCGGTTTGCAGCGCGTCACGATCTTCCAGATTTGAGAGGATCAGCACACCGATGTCGATCTCGCCGCTGACCAGCAGATGCTCGATATACTGGCGTTCATCCTCGACCACTTTGACATCGACATTCGGGTAATAGGCGTTGAATTGTTTGAGTAAATCCACCAGAAAGTATCCGGCCACCAGGCTGGTTACTCCCAGCGTCAGCTGACCGGTGACATTTTCGGTCCCCATTTGCAGGCTGCGTTTGGCGTTATCGACGGTGGCCAGAATAAGATATGACTGGCGTAAAAACTGATGCCCCTGATGGGTCAGCGTCATCCCTTTGGCATGGCGGTCAAAGAGACGCGCCTCGGTTTCCGTCTCAAGTTGCTGAATCGCCTGTGTCAGCGAGGACTGTGAAACAAAAGAGGCCTGTGCGGCAGCGGATATCGATCCGGTTTCTGCAACGGCAATAAAATGGCGGATCTGGCGCAGTGTCAGCATAACGGCTCTCTCATCGCATTAAAAAACCGAATCCTGTGCGGTAGCATTCGGTTTTAGGGAATGATCAAGTAATGGCAGAGAGGGGATTTTTGTCAAACCGGGGACAGGCGTTTTGCGAGGCGTACCGGAGAATGGGAAACTTACTTTGCAAGCAGTCTTTAAAAGAACTATATTTAGACCGTAAAACTTGGCGGAGAAATTAAACATGCAAATACAGACTATCAGCTTCGTAAAGAAGCATGCTGCTGTACTTGATTTATCACAACCGATACTGGTCACTCAGAATGGTGAACCGGCTTACGTGATTGAATCCTTTGAAGACAGACAAAAAAGGGATGAAACCATTGCTTTACTCAAGCTGCTTACACTGGCAGAAAATGATAAAGCAGAAAGCCGGACATTCACGAGAGAACAGTTGTTAGCAGATCTTGCCAGATGAATCTCTCATCTGATCTGCTGATTATTGGGATCAATTTATGTCTGCGACGAAAAGTAAAATCACGATTGAGTACCTGCAAACTGTAAAGTTGTCTATTGATGAAATTGCGTCGTTCCAGACCTCACAGGGAAACGATGCGCTAAAAATCATCAACGCAGTGTTGGATGAGTTTGAAGCAAAAGTGAAAGTTTTTCCTTTGTCCTGCCCGGTTGCACCCGATCTCGCCGCGCTGGGTATCATCAAATTTCGCGAATGTAATACATTGAATGGTTACCGCATCATTTATACCTATGATGAATCGGCAAACCTTATCTACGTGTACGTGCTTCTTTCGCAGCGGCAAAATGTTCAGGAACTGTTGTTTAAAAAGTTGATCATGGGCTAACAACAGAAAAGCCACGCAAACTTCGCGTGGCTTTCAGATTCAAAACTTCATTCTTTCATCAATTTTCAAGCTGATACGTCAGCGTGATTTCCGCGTTCAGTACCTTAGAAACCGGGCAACCGGCTTTGGCTTTTTTGATGATTTCGTCGAATTTGTCTTTATCGATACCCGGCAATTTCACTTTGCTGTCGAGCGCGATTTTAGTGATCGCAAAGCCGCCATCCACTTTATCCAGTGAAACATCTGCGACAGTATCAATGCTTTCTGGCGTGTGCCCTGCTTCGCCGAGCATGAGCGAAAGTGCCATCGAGAAGCAGGCAGAATGCGCTGCTGCTATTAATTCTTCCGGATTGGTGCCGGGTTTTCCTTCAAAACGGGTGTTGAAACCATAAGGCTGGTCCTTCAGCGCGCCGCTCTCAGAAGAGATGTGACCTTTACCGTGTTTAATGTCACCTTCCCAATGCGCCTGCCCTTTCTTATGAATGGTCATGTTTTCCTCCTGTTTGTATTACATTACTTTTAAGTATAGCTTCAGATCCGTGTTTCGCGAGGATGGCGCGGCTATGCGGCCTGCGGACACGTTTTCCATCATTACAACATCATTGAAAACAGAGGAAAAATATGTTTAAACCCCAAGATATCGTTCAGTCCAAAACCGGCGGCCCGAAACTGGTCGTGCAGCGTGTTGAAGGCGACACCCTGTGGTGTACGCGTCAGGACGACTTCGGCGCAACGGAAATTGAAGTGAAAGCGGATACCGTGAGCCTGTATAACGAAGAAGGCGATTTCGGCGTTTGCTGATCCCGTTTTGCTTCCTGCCTTTGGCTGCCACTGGCGGCCTTTTTGACTGCCTGTGAATGGCTGAAACTCAGACTGGAATAGTCCTTCCTCGGGGATGGCCGGAATCATGCGTATGAATGTATTGATTAGCCATAATCATAATTTCCAATTATGTAAGATTCTGAATATAGTAGTCGGAAATTACTGAGAATTATCGGATGAAGGAACCGGCCATAATGAATAAGCATTTTGCGTGGATGTCTGTCGTTGTCGCTGCCGCATTTTTAAGCGGATGTGCGCAACAACAAACAGTTAAAAACGCCGAGCAGGATCAGTCTGCACTTAACTCCCGTTGCTACACTGAGTTCAAAGCACTTCAGACGCTGGATAAAAATGCTTTCAATGTCTACAAGCAGCAATTTAATCAGCTCAATGAGGCGTATGCCGTTTATAAAACTAATGCTTCGCTGATCAACAAAGACTCTAAAGAAATGTTTGCTCTCGAATTAAAAGACAAGCAAACCCTTATCTGTGCCCGTGTTAAAAGCGCCGTGTTCAATAACATGAATCAGCGTTCTCAGATGCTCAACGATATCTAAAAGATTCCAACATTGAATCCTGAGATTACACAATCTCAGGATTCAATGATTCCCGCCTTACCAGATAGCCATTACCAGCCTTTCACCGCATCGCCGTGATAAATAGCATCTGCCGCTTTGACAGTGGCGTCAGTCTGATAGGCTTCCACCAGTTCTTTCACCGCCTGACTGTCTTTGTTATCTTCACGCGCCACAATGATATTCACGTAAGGTGAATCTTTATCCTCCACAAAGAGCCCGTTTTTACCCGGCGTAAGTCCGACCTGGCCTGAATAGGTGGTATTGATGATTGCCAGCTCGATTTTGTCATCGTCAATAGCGCGGGTCAGCTGAGGCGCTTCGATCTCAACAATCTTCAGATGTTTTGGATTCTCGATAATATCCAGCGACGTCGGCAGTAAACCTGTGCCCTCTTTCAGTTTGATCAACCCGACTTTTTGCAGCAGTAACAATGAGCGGCCAAGGTTCGTCGGATCGTTAGGCACAGCCACCTGCGCGTTATCACTCAACTGGTCGATGGATTTAATTTTGCGCGAGTAACCGGCAATCGGATAAACGAACGTTTTACCCACTTCCACCAGCTTATAGCCACGCTCTTTGATTTGTTTATCCAGATAAGGGCGATGCTGGAAGGAGTTAACGTCGATATCGCCGCTGCTTAGCGCGGAATTAGGCAATACGAAATCGGTGAATGTCACCACTTCGACATCCAGATTGTATTTGTCTTTGGCCGTTTTTTTGATGGTTTCCCACATCTGCTGATCGATACCGGCACTGATCCCGACCTTGATGTGATTCTCATTAGATTTTTGATCACAGGCAGTCAGCGCCATAACGCCCGCCAGAGATAAAGCCAGAACAGATAATTTTAATATTGTGCGCATAAGGTTTACTCTTTCCGTGAATAAATTTTCAAGTTGAAACAGACTGTTAAGCCGACAGTGTTTCAAATCGCTTCCCGCGCGGCAAATACGAAAAAGAAATAACCTAATGCAAACCCGCCAGAAATAAACAAAGCCCGCAATATACGGGCTTTGAAAGGGCAGAAATTTCAAATGTGGAAAGATTTCCTGATCGTTATCCGATCATTCTGAAGCACCGTGCAACGTCACGGGCTGCGGACGGGAGAGGAAAATCGTGATCCCCGCCAGCAATGTCAGTACACCGCCAAGCAGGAAGGCGCTGCTCACGCCTGAATTGTCTGCGAGGATCCCGCCAAACAATGCGCCAAGCGCCAGCGAGGTCTGAAAAACACACACCAGCAGCGCCGAACCGGTTTCGAAAAGCGCAGGCGACGCCTGATACGTCCAGATATTCAGGCACACCGGCAGCGCGCCAAACGCTAATCCCCACAAGATGACCAGCGCACAGGCCAGCGCTAACGGCACCTGGAACAGCGACAACACCAGCACAGAAACACTCAGCAGCAGCATATTGAGCATAAACGCTCTCTTTACACCGAACTCGCGAACACTGATTTCAGTCGTCAGCGTACCCACCAGCCCGGCAACACCATAGCCCATCAGCAACAACGAGATATCACTGGCGGAAAGATGCAGATTGAAACGCAGCCAGGGTTCGAGGTAGGTATAGGCCGCAAAATGACCGCCCGCCATGAAGATGCCGATGATAAGCGCGTAACGGATCCCCGCGACTTTAGTGACGCCCAGCATCGCGCGCAGGCCGATAGATTGCTGCGCGGGCAACGACGGCAGCGCCAGCCATTGCAGTACGAAGAAGACCAGCGCCAGCACGGCATTGAGGGTAAATGCCATGCGCCAGCCAAACAGATCGCCGATAAACGCGCCCGCCGGTACGCCCGCAACCGTGCCGACTGCCACGCCTGCGGTGATCAGCGAAATAGCGCGTGCGCCCTGCTCTTCGGACACCAGCCGCCGCCCGGAGGGAATAGCAAACGACCAGAAGCCCCCCACGCCGACGCCCAGAATAATGCGTCCGATCAGCAAAATGTTGAATGAGTCCGCCATCACGGCAATACCGTTAGCCACAATGACCGTCGCGGAAAGCAGCAACAGCAGGTTGCGACGGTCCATTTTGCGGGCAAACAGCATGATCAGCGGCGCAGAAATTGCCGCCACTAAACCGGGCAGCATCACCGCCAGCCCGGCATGACCTTCAGTGACACCCAGAGATTGCGCGATCGGCGAAAGTAATCCGATCGGCAGAAATTCGGTATTAACCAGCGCGAATGTGCCGCAGGCCAGTGAGAATACCGCCAGCCAGCGGCGGAAAGCAGAGGTTTCTGGCCGGGTGTCCAGCGATGAGCACTCAGTCATTTATTATCCTTATCCCCTTCATTCTTCGAATTGCAGATGCGTTGGCTGCACTTGCTCACCCGAATCACTTACTTTAGTAAGCTCATCGGGATTCACTCGCTTGCCGCCTTCCTGCAATTCGAATTATTTCGGGTATGTTGTTTTGTTATTAGAACGTAATAAACGTGATCACTATCACAGGGTCAAGGCATTTTCATAATGACTGTTAGGGTATTTCTTATCCGCCATGCAGATAAGCCAGTCCCCGCCTGCGATGCGGGCTGCAGAGGCGTGCGGAGTCTCAAACGAAAAAGGCACATACAGATAACGCCGATCAGAAAATTCCTCCACATATAAGTATGTTGTAACTAATCAGGTTAGCACCGTAGAAATGAGTTGCTCAATCTGCTACCGGTGATAACGGGAGGGTTTTCTGACGAAAGTTCTGACCGAACAGAGGGTTAAAACCAGAACATGCGGTTGAATCTATAGCTGCACAAAATGCCCGTCACTGACTTCACGATAATGACGCACCGGCGGCTCATAGGTGGCCGGACGCAGCGGGCTGGCGAGTTCTTCCGGCACCACAGTGCGTTTACGGTGAACATCCGGATCAGGTACCGGCACAGCGGCCAGCAGTTTACGGGTATACGCGTGCTGCGGATTATCGAAGACGTCGGCACGCGAACCGATTTCCACAATTTCGCCCAGATACATGACCGCCACACGGTGGCTGATGCGCTCAACGACGGCCATATCGTGCGAGATAAACAGATACGCAAGGCCAAGTTCCTGCTGAAGATCGAGCATCAGATTGATCACCTGCGCTTTGACCGACACATCCAGCGCTGACACGGCCTCATCGGCGATGATCATTTTCGGTTCCAGCGCCAGCGCACGGGCAATGCAGATGCGCTGCCGCTGTCCGCCAGAAAACTGATGCGGGAATCGCGTCGCCATAGTGCTTTGCAATCCCACCTGTTCCAGCAGTTGCGCCACGCGGCGCTTCGCGCTTTGTGCATCATGCAGCCCGAGGCTTATCATCGGTTCGGCAATCGCCTGGCCGATACGCATTCTCGGGTTCAGGCTTTCGTACGGATCCTGAAAAATCATCTGCGCCTGGGTGCGGATATCCGCCAGCCGTGCGCTGTCCGCCCGGCGGATATCCTGTCCGGCAATCAGCACGTCACCGGAGGTGGCTTCGGTGAGGCGTAAAATCGTGCGTCCGGTGGTGGATTTCCCGCAGCCGGATTCGCCGACCAGTGAAAGCGTTTCGCCCTGTTGCAGGCAGAATGACAGGTCTTCCACCGCATGTACCCGGGCAAAAACCCGGCGCAGCAGGCCGGATTTCACATCAAAACGCGTCACCAGATTTTTGACCTCCAGTACCGGCTGACCGGTGCGCAGCGTATCGACAGACTCCGCCACCGGCTGCGGTTCGCCGGTTTGCATGTCAGTGAGAGGGAAGCGTTTCGGCAACGTTATTCCCTTCATCGCGCCCAGTCGCGGCACCGCAGAAAGTAATGCGCGCGTGTAAGGATGTTTGGGCAGATGAAAGATTTCCCGCGTGGTCGCCTGTTCCACGGCCTCGCCACGGTGCATGACCAGCGTGCGATCTGCCACTTCCGCCACCACGCCCATATCGTGCGTGATGAACAGAACCGACATGCCCTCTTCTTCCTGCAACGATTTAATCAGCGCCAGAATTTGCGCCTGAATAGTGACATCCAGCGCGGTCGTGGGTTCATCTGCAATCAGCAAACGCGGGTTACAGGCCAGCGCGATGGCGATCACCACGCGCTGACGCATACCGCCGGAAAAGCTCAGCGGATATTCATTCAGCCGCGAGGTAGCGGCCGGAATACGCACTTTTTCCAGCAGGCGCACGGCCTCGGCGCGGGCGGTTTTATCGTCCATGCCGCGATGCCGTTTCAACACTTCGGTAATTTGCACGCCGATTTTCAGCACCGGATTCAGGCTGGTCATCGGCTCCTGAAAAATCATGCCGATACGGTTACCGCGAATGCTTTGCATCTGCGCACGGTTCAGGCTCAATAAATCCTGGCCGTCAAACCGGATGCTGCCGGAATAACGGGTCTGTTTTTCATCCAGCAAACGCATGACGGACATCGCCGTAACGCTTTTACCTGAACCAGATTCACCCACCAGCGCCAGCGTTTCTTTCGGGCCAATCGAGAAGGAAAGATCCCGCACCACATTCAGCCATTCGCCGTCCACGGAAAACGCGGTATTCAGCTTATCGACCTGTAAAACCGGGTTATGCATCATCAATCCTTATTCCGCGGGTTGAGGATGTCGCGCAGGGCGTCACCGACTAAGTTGATGGCGACGATCAGCACCAGCAGCGTGACGCCGGGGAAGAAGCTTATCCAGTAATCACCGGACATCAGGTAATCAAAGCCGTTGGCGATCAGCAGGCCGAGCGACGGTTCGGTGACCGGCAGACCGATGCCGAGAAACGACAACGTGGCTTCAAGCATGATGGCGTAAGCAATGCGCATGGTCGCCACCACAATCAGCGGCGGCAGGCAGTTGGGCAGAATATGGCGGAACAGAATGCGCGGACTGGAAAGCGCCATGCTGCGCGCAGCGTCCACGTAGCTGCGACGGCGTTCGAGCAGCGCCGAGCCACGAATGGTGCGTGCGTAATACGCCCATTGCGTGACCACCAGCGCCAGAATGATTTTATCGACGCCCTGCCCGAGCACCGCCAGTAAAATCAGCGCAATCAGTATCGGCGGAAAGCTCAGCTGGATATCGACAATGCGCATGATCAGCGCGTCCGTTTTACCACCAACATAAGCGCTGACTAGACCTAAAGCCGCACCGAGGGTCAGCGCAATCACCGCGCTGGAAACGCCGACCAGCAGGCTGGTACGCGTGCCGTACAAAATAGCACTGAGTAAATCGCGCCCCTGATCGTCAGTGCCGAGCCAGTAAATCATCCCGCTCAGGCTGGCGGTGCCCGGTTTCAGGCGGCCATTCATGATATCGAGCTGCGCTAAATCATACGGATTTTGCGGCGAAATCCACGGTGCCAGCAAGGAGAGCACAATGGCGATGCCTAAAATAATCAGCCCGCACAGAGAGAATTTATTGCGCAGCAGCGCACGCGCAGTGTTGTAAAACGCCGAATGCGGTTTGCCCTGAACGGTGCTGCGCGAGTGAACGGAATCAGACGCCATCAGTTCTCGCCTCCCAGCCGGACACGCGGATCCACCAGCACATAAAGCACATCCACCAGCAGGTTAATCAGGCTGAACATCACCACAGTTATCATCAGATAGGCCAGGATCACCGGACGATCCAGCACGGCGATAGAATCAATGATCAGCTTGCCCATGCCCGGCCAGGCGTAAATGGTTTCGGTAACCACGGCGAAAGCAATCAGCGAACCCAGTTCAAGGCCGATGACGGTAATCAGCGGGATCAGGGTATTTTTCAGGACGTGAACCAGCACGATGCGGCTTTCAGATAAGCCCTTGGCGCGGGCAAAACGGATGAAATCCTGTTGCAGGCACTCAAGCACACCGGCTCGCGTCAGGCGGATAATCAGCGAGATTTTGAACAGCGCCAGATTGAAGGCGGGCAGGATAAGATGCGCGAGGCCATCGGCGGTAAACAGGCTGAGCGGAACGCCGAAAACGTCCACCGTCGCGCCGCGTCCGGAGGCCGGAAGCACGCCGAGTTTCACGCTGAACAGCATGATCATCATCAGGCCAATCCAGAACGTCGGCAGGCTGAAGCCTAAGATTGAAACGGTCATGATCGACTTCGATAACCAGCCATCAGGGCGCAAACCGGCATACACGCCGAGTGGAATGCCAATCACCAGCGCCAGAATAAAGGCTACCAGCGCCAGCTCGAGCGTGGCGGGCATACGCTGAAAAATCAGGTGCAGCGCGGGCTGATTGTAGATAAAGGAGTTGCCCATATCGCCGTGCAAGGCGTTGACCACGAACAGGCCATATTGCTCCCACACCGGTTTATCGAGGCCAAATGACTGGATCACATTCAGGCGTTCGGCGGGCGTCGCGGTGGTGCTGAGCAGTAAATCCACCGGATTACCGACCAGATACACACCGCCGAAAACCAGCAACGACATCACCAGCAGCGTCAGTAATGTTTGTCCGAAGCGCCCCAGCAGATAACGGCTCATGCCTGTGCGTCGCCATCACGGCTGCCGTATCGCGAGAAAACGCGGCGCATCAGGCTGAAAAAACCGTATTCATCCACTTTTTGCATGACCGTGGCGTTAGGCGGCGTCGACAGTTTGTTCCAGAAATCCGCATAAGTATAACCAGCTGTTTTACCCGAGATTTCTACCCCCACGCGGGCAGGCTGGCCTTCAAACAGACCGGGTTGCAAAAGCCATGCGACGACGGTGGCGTCATGTACCGGCCCGCCTTCCCGGCCAAACCGGTTGAGGTCACTGCGGTCAAACGCATTGAGTAAAGCAGCAACAGATTCGCCCGGTAACCCGCCGTCCTGTTTTAACGCCTCGATATCATCTTTGCTGATCAGCGCCTGGAAGGTCATGTCCAGAGGCATGATGACGAGCGGAACGCCGCTGTTAAACACTTTTTCGGCGGCGTGAGGATCGGCATACACGTTGAATTCCGCCCACGGCACACGATGCCCGAGCGCAGTAAACGCGCAACTCATTGTGACGATGTGCTTAATGCCGCGCGCGACGTCCGGATGCATCCCCAGCGCCAGCGCGATATTGGTCATCGGACCGATGACGCACACCGTGATCGGGCTGTTATCTTGCGCGGCCTGTCGTAAGGTCCGCACCAGAAAATCAACGGCGTGTTCAGCCTGCGGTTGCAGTTCCGTGTCAGGCACCAGTTCATCTTTAAATGCGCCGATGTGCGCATATTTGCCATAAACCTGTTCGCGCACCAGCGGACCGGGTGCGCCGGCAAAAACCGGTATGTGCGTATTGCCGGACAACGCAACAATCTTGCAGGCGTTGCGCACGCTGTTTTTCAGCGCCACATTGCCCGCGACCACGGTCACGCCAAGCACATTAAGTTCCGGCGACGCCAGTGCAAGCCAGATGGCGATGGCGTCATCTACGCCGGGATCGGTGTCAATAATGATGCGCTGGCTCATAGATTATTTCCCGGCATAACGTGAAAGCAGCTCGTAAAACAGCGCAAAAACTTTGTTCGTTTCTACACGTGTGACGATCTCAACGTTGGGCGTCATTCCCGACTTTCCATACCAGTCGGCGACGGTTTGACCCATACACAGTTCGCTGTCGTGCTCGACAAATACCCGCGCTTTTTCGGTGCCGAACAGTTCCGGTGCCAGCACGTAAGCAATCACTAGCGGATCGTGCAATGGCCCGCCGCGTGAACCGTAACGGCGCACGTCGTTGCGGTCCCAGAACGCCATTAACTCACCCAGTTGCGCTGAAATCCGTCCTGAGACTTTAATGAATTTCGCCACATGTTCCGGCGTCAGGATCACCTGATGCGTTGCGTCGAGCGGCAACGCGGTAATATTAAGACCTGATGAAAACACAATATGCGCAGCATGCGGATCGGCCAGCATATTGAATTCTGACGTCATGGTGCGGTTACCGGCTTCGCGGTATGCGCCGCCCATTATCACGACGCGACCGATACCGGCGGCGATGTCAGGTTTCATGCGCAGCGCCGTCGCCATATTGGTCAGCGGCCCGAGTACGCACAGTGTCAGCGGTTGCTGGCTGGCAATCGCCTGGTCGCAGCTATTAATCAGAAAGTTAACGGCATGAAGGGATTCAGCGGATTTTTGCGGCGCGGGAAAGGCAGTATTGCCAAGGCCGTTTTCGCCGTGAAACTGGCCGTGGATCGGCGCACGCAGCATCGGCTGATGACATCCGGCAAACACCGGAATATCCAGCCGGTATCCCAGCTCAGTGATTTGCAGCGCGTTGCGGGTGGTATTCGCCAGCGGCTGATTGCCGCACACCGTGCAGATACCGAGAATAGTCAGCTGCGGAGCAACGAACGCGCTGAGCAGCGCAATGGCATCATCAATGCCCGGATCGCAATCAATGATAACCGGAATGGTTTTCACAGCGCCCCCACGGAACGTAAAACCTCAGCGATTTCCTGACGTGCCGCCTCGTTTAACGGCACCTGCGGCAGCAGCGGATCGCCAACCGCAAAGCCCTGCAATTGCAGCGCAGCTTTGATACAACCGGCAATCGAATATTTGGCAAAGATTTCGTTGATGCGCCAAAGCGGACGCTGCAACTCCATCGCTTTCTTCCAGTCGCCTTGTTTCGCAGCCTCATAGAGTGCCAGACTTTGCTTTGGCACAATACATGCCGGACCGGCCATCCAGCCCACGCCGCCAATCAGCATCACACACGCCGGAATATGCGCCGATGCGGCAAATACCTGCATCCGTCCCTGCGTGCGTTCGATGATCGACAGTAAGCGGCCGGTATTGGTCGAGGCGTCTTTAATATAGTTGATGTTTTCTACGTGGCTCAGTCGCTCGATCACCGGCAGGCTGAGATCAGAACGCTGAAACTGCGGATTGGTGTACAGCACGACCGGCAGTTTTCCTGCGGCAGTCGCGATGGCACGGAAATAATCCTCGACGCCCTGTTCGGGCACCGGGAAATACGCTTCAAGTATCGCCAGAATACCGTCGACACCCAGAGCGGCGTAGCGAGCGGTTTGCGCGACAGCGTCCTGGATGGTGGTGGCTGCAACTCCGGCGATTACCGGAACGCGGCCTCGAGCGGCTTCGACGACGGTTTTCACTATCTCCGTGCGTTGCTCTGCATTGAGATAAGCGAATTCACCTGTACTGCCGAGCGGCGTCAGACCGTGCACGCCGCTGTTAATCAGATGTTCGACCAGCGCTGTTAACACTGGTTTGTCTATCTGGCCGCCATCAGTGACAGGCGAAACCAGATAGGGATACACACCGCTAAAAGAAGTCATAGCTTCTCTCTCTTTTCTTAAACTACTACTTTAGTACAGCCCTGGTGCTGGTGCTGTATTCCCCGCCTGGGTTCGGTCTGCACAATGCGCTTATTGTTTCTCATGCACAAAGTACGGCAACGTATAGCCATCGGAACGGCCAACGTAGGTGTAAGGTGTTTTCATCGCCCAGGTGTATGAAAGGAACAGCAACGGAATAGTGCCTTCGTCTTTCATCGCAATCTCTGTGGCCTGCTGCAACAGCTTTTCACGCTGGCCGTCGTCGAGGGTTTCCCGCGCTTTTGCCAGTGTTTTATCAAATTCAGGGTTTGAGTAGCGTCCGCGGTTGCCCTGTCCGCCATTTGGCCCGAAGGTTTCGAGCAACGGCCCCAGCACGCCGGAGGCTTCACCGGTTTCAATCGCCGCGCCGCCCATGATCAGGCTAAAATCGCGTTTGGACGCACGTGAGAAATACACGCTGCCCGGCATGGTCACAACGTCGGTTTTAATGCCGACACGGCTGAACATCTGGCCAAGCGCCTGGGCGATTTTGGAATCGTTCGGATAACGGTCGTTCGATGCATGGAACGTCAGCGTGAAGCCGTCCGGATAACCGGCCTGCGCCAGCAGTTGTTTGGCTTTCGCCGGATCATAGACCGGCGCGGCAATCGACGGCGTATAACCGAAATAGCCTTTTGGCACCAGCTGCGACGCTGGAACGCCCTGCCCGTCCATAATGCGGTCCACAATCGCCTGACGGTTTATCGCCAGCGACATCGCCTCACGCACTTCACGTTTTTTCAACGGATTACTGCCATCCGGCCCTTTGGCGAAAGGCGACACATCACGATCCTGATCCGGGTGTAAATACAAAATGCGGTTACCGGCAACGGACTCCAGATGCAGGCTGGTTTGTTTGCCCAGATCCCGTCCGTCCGCGGTCGGCACGCTTTCAATCATATCCACATCACCGGAACGCATCGCGGCGACACGGGCGCTCGGGTTTTTGAACACGCGCAGCGTGACGTTATCCCACTGGGCTTTGCCGCCCCAGTACTGGTCGTTACGCGCCAGCACCACGTTATCGTCCGGCGTCCAGCTGACAAATTTGAACGGGCCGGTACCGATGACGTCTTTCCCTTCATTAAGGGTTTGCGATCCGACCGTTTCAAGACGCGCCGGTAAAATAGCGACACGACTTAAGTTATTGAGTAATAGAGGTGTTGGCGCTTTGGTGACAATTCTCACCGTTAAAGGATTAACTTCGGTGACATCGGCGATGTCATTCACGTACGGCGTATAAGCACTCGGGCTGTTTTTCGACGCCAGCGCCACGCGTTTCACGCTGGCAATCACATCTTTGGCGGTGAAATCGCTGCCGTCGTGGAATTTCACGCCGGGCCGCAGGGCAAATTCCCATGTGGTGTCGTTAATCACTTTCCATGACACCGCGAGCGCAGGCGTGATGTGTTGTTTTTCGTCCTGATTCACCAGACCGTCAAAAATATTACGCGCCATGGCGCTGTTGGCACCACCGACATAAAATTGCGGATCCATTGAAGTGGTTGACGCGGCAAGGCCGATTTTTAGATCAGCAGCCTGTGCAGAGAGGGTATGAAAAACGAAAAGCGTGGCCAGTGCTGAGGAAAGCACTCCTGCCAGAACGGACTTTCTCATGCATTTAACCCTTAATTATTTTAGATTTTCAGGCAATGTGTGTCGGATCGTAAATTGGAGTCTAGGGGGTGGACTTCTGAATTGAAAATTGTATTTTGTGTTACATCCATAAACAAATGTTATGGATCCTGAGGATATATTATGAAAATTAATCCCCGTCAGGTCGAAGCTTTTCACAAAGTGATCCTGACAGGTAGCATTACCGCAGCCGCGAATATGATGAACATTACCCAGCCTGCGGTGAGCCGGCTGATCCGCGACTTTGAATATGCCGTGGATCTGAAGCTTTTTGACCGCGACGGTCGCGGACTGCTCGCGCGTGACGACGCGATCAAGCTGTACCGCGAAGTCGAGCGTTTGTATCTCGGACTTGAACATATTTCACATATCGCCGACGAAATCCGTCATTCCAAAGGCAGCGTATTGCGCATTGGCTCGGTAGCGGCGTTATCGGCGCTGTGCGTCGAGCATATTCTCCCGCCGCTGATTGAGAGTATTGGCGATATCTCGCTGTTTCTGGATATCGAAAGCACGACGCATATCACCGATGTTGTCACCAGCAATCAGTACGACGTTGGGTTCATTTTCGGCAAGCCGGATGTGAAAGGTCTGGAAGCGGAAATGCTGGCACGGGCAAAAGCGGTTGCCGTGATGTCGCCGCGCCATCCGCTGGCGAAACAAGACGTGGTGACTGCGATGGATCTGACGCGCTACCGCCCTATTATTCCCGGACGCAAAACGCCGCTGCGCGAACAGCTTGATCAGGTGATGAGCCGCCTGGACTTATATCTCAACAATCCGATCGAAACCTCACTCAATAACTGTTGTGTGATGGCAGGTAACAACCTGGGCGTCGGCGTGGTCGATTTCATCACCGCCCGCAGCCATAAAAGTGATCTGGTGCTCAAACCCTTTTCACCGGATATTAGCATTGCCTATCTGGCCGTTTTCCCGCCGCAGATCCCGAAAAGTCGTCTGGTGGAACACATCACCAAAGAAATGAAGACCTTAATCGAAGGCTATTTGTAAAACGCCCCGTCAGGTTCGTCGAATCCGTACCAATGAGTCCACAATGTTACATTTCAGTCTCAATGACGAAAAATGAGCGGACAGTTGGTGCTATCGGTTAGATGAAAAACGTATATCCACTTATGTATTAATTAAAATAATGAATAACACACTTTATTTTATTCTTTAAAATCAACGCATAAAATTTCCCTGCATAAATAATAATCTAATCTATAATAATTTACCTAAATTCAAACTCTTCGTTACACATTCACAACCTCGATGAGAAGTATTACTATTTGCGCGAAATTGTTCTATTTGGTTCATTTAATTACGGGTGGTCATTAAGTGTTACCTCTTTTCATCAACAGTTATCTACAACTATGCAGTGAGATAAATCATGCCAACAACAAATAGCAAGTGGACCTGGCTCCTCTGGCTGCTGAGTGCGCTGATGGTCGTCATCGGTCTGACACTTGGTATCGGTGGCGCGTATCTGGCAACATTGGGAGGAAGTATTTACTTCCTGCTGATGGGTCTGGCGCTCATCGTTTCCGCCGTTTTGATTTTTAAAGGTAAGCCTTCAGGTGCCTGGCTGTATGCCGTGGCCTTTGTGCTTTCTATTATCTGGGCTGTCTGGGACGCGGGCTTCACGTTCTGGCCTCTGTTCTCCCGCCTGTTCACTTTCGGCGTGCTGGCATTCCTGGTCGCACTGGCATATCCGCTGCTGAAAGCACGCGCGGGTCTGGTGGCACGTAAAGGGCCAAGCTTCTCGCTGGCGGCTGTGCTGGCTGTTGCCTTGATTGCCGCATTCGGTAACACCTTCGTGCCGACGCCAATCATCAGCGCTGACAATGATCAGGTGCCAGTGAAACCGGTAGATAAAGGTGCAGAGCAGAAGAACTGGGAAAACTGGGGTAACACTACCGCTGGCGACCGTTTTGCTGCATTGGATCAGATCAACAAAACCAACGTGGATAAACTTCAGGTTGCGTGGATTGCCCATACCGGTGATATCCCGCAGAGCAATGGCTCCGGCGCTGAAGACCAGAACACTCCGCTGCAAATCGGCGACAAGCTGTTTGTCTGTACCGCTTACAGCAAAGTGATCGCCCTGAATGTGGATGACGGTAAAAAGCTGTGGTCTTACGACTCCAACTCGACTGCACCTAACTGGCAGCGTTGCCGTGGTCTGGGCTATTACGAAAACAGCAGCGCAGCGCCACAGACTCCCGCGGCCCAGCCCGCTGCAACTCCTGCGGCTGAACCGGCCACGCCAAACGCCGCTTCAGAAGCTGCCGCGCCTGCCACTAACGCACCGCAAACGCCTGCTGCCACCGGCGGCACCGTCAGCGCTACCTGCGAACGTCGTCTGTTCCTGCCAACCATCGATGCGCGTCTGATTGCCATCAACGCTGACACCGGCAAGCCTTGTGCTGATTTTGGTGACAACGGCGTGGTTGACCTGAAAGTCGGTATGGGCGAAGTCAAACCTGGCTACTATCAGCAAACCTCTACCCCGCTGGTCGCGGGTAACGTAGTGGTTGTCGGTGGTCGCGTAGCGGATAACTTCTCTACCGGCGAACCTCCGGGCGTGGTGCGTGCATTCGACGTGCATACCGGCGCACTGGTATGGGCATGGGATCCGGGTAATCCGAACATCACCAAACTGCCACCGGAAGGTCAGACTTACACCCGTGGTACCCCGAATGTCTGGTCAGCCATGTCATACGATCCAAAACTGGGTCTGATTTACATGCCAACCGGTAACGCGACGCCAGACTTCTTCGGCGGCACGCGTACCGAGCTGGATGACAAATACAGTTCTTCAGTCGTTGCAGTCGAGGTGGCAACCGGTAAAGTCCGCTGGACGTTCCAGACCACGCATCACGACCTGTGGGACTTCGACCTGCCGTCTCAGCCGCTGCTGTATGATCTGCCGGACGGCAAAGGTGGCAGCACGCCGGTTCTGGTGCAGACCTCCAAACAAGGCATGATCTTCATGCTGAACCGCGAAACCGGCCAGCCGGTCGCGAAAGTGGAAAACCGTGAAGTACCGCAGGGTAACGTCCCTGGCGAACGCTACTCCAAAACGCAGCCTTTCTCTGTCGGTATGCCAAACATCGGCAACCAGACGCTGAAAGAATCTGATATGTGGGGCGCAACGCCGATGGATCAGTTGCTTTGCCGCATCGAGTTTAAAGGTATGCGTCACCAGGGCGTTTACACGCCTCCGGGTCTGGATCGTTCCCTGCAATTCCCGGGTTCACTGGGCGGCATGAACTGGGGCAGCGTCTCGGTTGACCCGAACAACGCCATCATGTTCGTGAATGATATGCGTCTGGGTCTGGCGAACTACATGGTTCCGCGTGCACAGGTTCCGACCGGCGCGAGCGGCATCGAGATGGGGATGGTGCCGATGGACGGTACGCCTTACGGCGCAGTCCGCGAGCGTTTCCTGTCACCGCTGGGCATTCCTTGCCAGAAACCACCGTTCGGTACTATGTCTGCGGTTAACCTGAAAACCGGTAAAATCGTCTGGCAGGTTCCTGTCGGTACGGTGAAAGACACCGGTCCGCTGGGCATCAAAATGCGCATGCCAATGGAAGTCGGTATGCCAACGCTGGGCGCGAGCCTGTCAACGCAATCCGGCCTGCTGTTCTTCGCCGGTACGCAGGATTTCTATCTGCGCGCGTTCGATACCGCAAACGGTAAAGAGATCTGGAAATCCCGTCTGCCGGTCGGCAGCCAGTCTGGCCCGATGACCTACGTTTCACCGAAAACCGGTAAGCAATACATCATCATCAGCGCCGGTGGCGCACGTCAGTCTGCAGAACGCGGCGACTACGTGATTGCCTACGCACTGCCTGACGAAAAGTAAGATTTAGCAGTCAATGACAAAGCCCGCTGGTGAATACCGGCGGGCTTTTTTGTTGGGGAAGATTTACAGGTTAAGCCTGCGCCTCCAGCCTCACCCGTTGCTGTTGCATTCCTGTAAAGATGGCGTCTGCCAGTTCAGCCTGAAACGATTCGGGCAATTGCCTCGCGACATTTTCAATAACGGCCGGGGTGAGTTCGATGATTTCATCAATCATGGTTTCTATTTGTCGTTTCCCCAATCCGCTCTGCTCACCCTGCTTAATCCAGTGTCTGCGCTGGATCTTGCTGATCAGGTAATAATTACTGCTGCCACGGACGGCCATAGCCAGCTTACATTTCTGCCATGCGATCTTATTGTTTCCTCGGCCAATCACCGGCCAGGCTGACAAAATATCGTACAGCGGCGTCATGTGATAACGATTTTGAGAGAGGTGCGCGATACTGAAATTTTTCGAATGCCCGTCAGATGCGGCCATCAACCAGAAAATTATTTGCGACCTGAAAAACTGATACTGATCTTGCTGAGCCTGCTCAGATCGGCTCAGGATTTCCATAATATCCGAGATACCCGGACCGCCATCCGACTGATATTTTCGCAAGGGTGAAACGCCCATGGCCTGACACATATCTTCCTGCGGCAACCTGATCCACCACGCCTCATCTGAGGAAAGCTTCCGGTCAAAACGTTCGACGATCAGCGCTTTTTGATCTTCAAATTGCCCAATGTACGTTTTAGCAACTGGCACTCCATATTGCTCAAGGATCAGGGAACAAAGCCATTCGTTTTCAACGGACGTACTCATATCTGCCTGCATATTGCCCACCAAACCTAGCGGTAGTTTAAAAATATGCGTGGTTGGCGTATTCCCCTCAGGCAGACACCATTGTTCGTTGTGCCATAACAGCGCCGTTTTTTCCTGTGCGCCAGCGATAGACAATCGCAAATCTTCGTCCTGATTGTTCCGGCCCGGCAAAACTGCCGCCGTGTTGCGCAGCATGCCGGCAATCTCCGGTTCTGCAAGCGGACGCTGGCGGATAGTGAATATCCCTTCGGGTTGATCCCCGACATTGAGCAACTGGATTGCACCGACACAATCCCGCCCTAACTCGGTCAGCAGATCAAAAGGCTCAAGGCTCTCAGCATGATAACGTACCGCCAGGCGCCTGCGGATCCCTTCGCTGTCGGGCAGTAAATTGTCAAAATAATCGCGGACCACATTGCCGCGATGCACCTGATTACCCGGCGTAAACGGCAGGGAAAGCGACAAAGGTCGCCCTTGTGGGTCTTCTGTCCATTCCGGCGAGTACTGTAAACGATCCTCGCCTTTTTGCTTATCCCAGTACCCCACAGGAATACCGTTCATCCATATCGCTAAACGCTGCTGCGCACGACGCATATCATCACCATTGTTCCTTTCTGGCGGGCGTACTTAAATAATCCGGCTTAATTTCCTCCATAGAGGATTTTTCAGGATCGGATTGTGAGGAAAACACCATCTCAATACCTAATACATTAAATACACGAAACAGCCGGTCAAGGCTGGCAGTAGCAGGGTTTGCCTCAAGCCGGGCATACGTCTGCTGAGTCACTCCCAGTTTTTCTGACACATCCTTTTGCGTCAGACCTTTTTCCTTACGGAACCCCACCAGTAACGGACGGAGCTGATTAAGTGTTTTTAACGGATAGACTGTATTCATTATTTTGGCTCTGGTATCGCGGTTCTTATACAGATTATAGGCTGTATTAAGCACATTACACCCTAAAAGCTGTAAAATCAAAATACAGCCTGAAAGCCGTAAAATATAAATACAGTTTATACGCTGTAATTTGCCCACTACCGCCTCCTCATGCTCAAATACCTGTTCCACGCACGGATGAGACCTCATGAAAAAAAGCGAATTTATCGCTCAGGACTTACTGAGCAAGATTTATCAGAACAGCGGTTCGGTGCCGGAGAAGTTACCTCCGGAGCGCCAGCTGGCGGAAGAATACGGGGTTTCGCGCTTTACCGTGCGTAAGGCACTGGAAAAGCTGGTCAGTATCGGAGCGGTGCATATCGTGCAGGGTTCGGGCATTTACATCAATGCGGGTGTCAGCAGCAATCCGCTGATTTACAACTCTGTGACCGAGAAAAAATTCGCTGAAATCAGTTTCAAAATGCTCGAATTGCACAAGCGCCGGCCAGATAAAGAGGAACAACAGGTATTCGGTTTAAGCACCGACGACTTTATCTGGGCGTTCACCCGCTTGCGGCGGATTAATCTGCGCAATGTGCAGATTGAATATTCCCGTATGCCCGCGGAAGTGTTTGCCGATTTGAATCAGAAAACCATTGAGCATTCCATTCAGCAATATGTTTTGAGTAAGGGCTACGCAATTTCGCATTCCCTGACCCGTTACCAGGCCGTCACGATCAATAAAGAGCAGGCGCAAATACTTGGCTGTAAAAAAGGCATTGCCGCCATGCATATCACCAACAGAGGTATTTTGCAGGGCGGCAAGGTTTATGCGTTCAGCGATATCGTCGATATCGATTATTCCTGCACCTACGTCATCCCGTTTAATCAGGACAATCTGGCTTTTCGCCAGACGTAAGCGCGTTAAGGCGTGTGGATCACGCCATCCGGCAGACGGCTTTGCGTCCATTCATGCGGACGATAGACCACAGGAAATTCTGCCGCAGCCTGTTGGTTAAAGCCCACGCCAATCCCCGCTTCTTCTCCCGGATAGAAATAACCGTTCTCCGGTGCCCGTGCGCCCGGAAAGACCTGCTGCGTGTTAGCCGGATACGCGACAAATTCCTGGATTGCCGCATTATGCAGATGAATATTCAGATGCGTATTCACCGCAGCGCCAATCGGGGTCATGTCCGGCGGACAATGCCAGGCCAGACGCACGCCAAAACTCTGGCAGAAATGCGCCAGTTTTAATGCCGGTGTGATGCCGCCTATTTGTGAAACGTGGCAGCGGATGAAGTCGATCCGGCGGTTGATAATTAGATCTTTCCATTCTGCAGGATTATTGAATAGCTCGCCGGTTGCCAGCGGAACGGCGGTCTGGCTGCGGATCTGCGCCAGCCATTCGTTCTGATCGGGCGGCAGAATGTCTTCAATAAAGTAAGGCCGGTATTGTTCAACGGCTTTGGCGAACTGCACCGCCTGCTGCGGGAACAGCCGTTCATGAACATCGTGCAGAATGTGGAACTGATTGCCGTATTTTTCACGCAGCGCTTTGAACATCGCCAGCGTGTTATCGATGTACTGATCCTGATCGTAATACGCACCCGCCGTCGGTTCACGGGTGCTGTGAAAATCACGCGCATTGCCGCCGTAAAAACCCAGCTGACAGCGGATGTGGCGGTAACCTTCGGCTAGCAGACGATCGACTTCGCCGTACAATGCTTCCAGCGTTTCACCCGCGGCGTGGCTGTACGCCGTCACCGCATCTTTCGATTTCCCGCCAAACAAATGATACAGCGGCATATTCGCCAGTTTGCCTTTGATATCCCACAACGCCATATCAATACCCGCGATAGCATTATTGATCACCGGCCCGTTACGCCAGTAAGCGTTCACCATCATCATCTGCCATAAATCTTCGATATGGTTCGCATCGCGTCCCATCAGCAGCGGTTTGAGATATTCATCCACCATCAGTTTGACCGCCAGCGGGCGCTGCTGGAATGTCGCGCAGCCCAGACCGAAGACTCCACGATCTGTTTCAATTCTGACCACCACTAAATTATGACGATCGGGACGTGTTATCTGGCATTCGATATTGGTAATCAGCACAGGCTGCATGATAAATCCTTAATAAAAACCGTTATTCCTTTTCATAAAAAAGGCGGCGGGAATATTCGTATTGGCGTTATTTCAACGTATTTTCATCCTGCTTGTAAACCTAAAATTCAGGCTTTTATTTTGGTTTGAAAGCACGGCGTATTTTCGATAAAAAACAGACCAATTTGGCATTGATGCGCTACATAAGCGCCACGCAGTGAAGTTTTGTGATGAAGATCCTGTTTTATTGGTTTGTTTTTGAAAACCACTCTCATTACACTCCCCTTCAATCAAATAAAGAATAATTCATTTTTTCGTCGCGGGGTTCAGGGTGAATACAGAAATAATGCAGTCAGTCATTAAACTGGTCGGCGGTGCGGGAAATATTAATAAAGTCTGGCATTGTATGACCCGTCTGCGGTTTGATTTACGTGACGAAAATAAAGTGGCCTGGGAGGAAATTAAAAATCTGCCCGGCGTACTGGGCGCACAAAGCCAGAGTGATCAGGTGCAGATCATTATCGGGCCGAAGGTGAATATCTGGTACGAAGCCATCGTGTCACAGCTGGATCCGGTAACCGGAAATTCAGAAACAGCAACAGGAAATGTTTCCACAAAAGGACGTAAAAGTCTGATCTCGTTGTTCATGGATACCGTCTCCGGCGTGTTCGGCCCGATCGTTCCGGCCATCGCGGGCGCGGGGATGATCAAAGGGTTGCTGGCAGGACTGATCGCCCTGAAGGTGATTTCAGCCAAAAGCGAAACGGTGATGATCATCGATTTGATCGCCAGCGGCGTGTTTTACTTCCTGCCGTTTTTCCTCGCGGTTTCTGCGGCGAAGATCTTCAAAACCAATGAATACCTGGCCGCCGCCGTTGCCGCCTGTCTGATGTATCCGACGCTGATGGACGCCGCGAAAGCGCTCGCCAGCCATACTGCTGGCGCACCTACCGCATTGTATTTTATGGATGTGCTGCCGGTATCCGTTTTCAACTATTCGGCGAGTGTGATCCCGGTGATTTTCTCGGTGCTGGCGCTGAGTTACATCCACCGCTGGGTGGATAGGATCATGCCGGACGTGCTGAAAACCGTGTTTACACCCACGCTGACACTGTTCATTGCGGCGCTGGTATCGCTGACGCTGATCGGTCCGGCGGGGATTTATCTCGGTAAGTTGCTGGCGTTTGGCATTCAGGGATTGTTTGACGTGTCTGCAGTATTTGCCGGATTTATTGTCGGTGCGATCCGCCCGGTGGCGATCCTCACCGGTATGCATCACGCGATGACGCCGATTGCGTTGCAGAACTTTACCGATCAGGGCTGGGATATGCTGATGCCGATGATGTTTATGGCCAACATGGCGATTGCCGGATCAACGTTTGCGATTTACTTCCACGTCAAAACCCGTGAGCAAAAATCCGTGGTGCTGTCTGCGGCAATTTCCGGCCTGCTGGGGATCACCGAACCTGCGCTGTTTGGCGTGCTGACGCGCTACAAAAAAGCGTTTATCGCCACCACCATCAGCAGTTCTGTGGCGTCTGCATTTATCGCGTTCTTCGGGGTGCGGTTGTACGGCTATATTCTGTCGAGTATTTTCAGCCTGCCCGCCTACATCGGTCCGTATTTTATCTACATTCTGATGGGCGTGGTGCTCTCGCTTGGGCTGTCATTTACGCTGACGTATCTGATGGTCGTCAAAAACAAAGGCACCGAACAATCGGTGCCTTTGGTTAATCAGACGCGCTGAGGTTTATCAGGCCGCTGTCTTTGAATGCGACATCTCAGACAGCGGTGCGTTTTGAATAAGATTGGTCAGACGTCCGATATTTTCGATTTCCACTTCAATCTTGTCATTCTCATGCAGGAACAACGGCGGTACGCGGGTTTTACCGACGCCGCCCGGTGAACCGGTCATGATTACATCGCCCGGAGAAAGCTGAGTAAATGTGCTGATATAGGCAATCATCTGCGGAATAGTGTGGATCATGCTGGCGGTCGTATCGTCCTGCACCAGCCGGTCGTTAAGCCAGGTTTTGATACTCAGGTTTTGCGGGTCACCCACTTCATCCGGCGTCACCATCCACGGGCCAAACGCCCCCGTCGACGGCCAGTTTTTCCCGGCGGTATACCATTTATGCTGCCAGTCTCGTACTGAGCCATCCATATAACAGCTGTAACCGGCGACAAAATCGAGTGCGTTTTCTGCTGAAATATTGCGGCCGGTGCGACCGATAATAATCGCCAGTTCACCTTCATAATCAAACTGCTCAGAAGAAGCCGGTTTGATGATCGTGCCGTTATGGCCGACCTGAGAATCTGCAAAACGGACAAACAGGGTTGGCGCGTCGCTGGTTTCATTAAATTCTTTGCGCTTTTCCGCGTAGTTCATGCCCACGCCGAAGATTTTTCCCGGACGGTCGATAACCGGCAGGAAACTGATGTCATTCAGTTGAAGATCCGCAGGCAGATCAGCGTAGCGTTGCAGCCCGGAAAGTGAATGGCGTGCCATGAATTCGTTAATATCGCGGCATCCTGAGTGACTGCCGACATCGACAATCCCCTCTTCTTTATAGATGCCGAAGCTTTTGGTGTGGTCTTTACTGATGGTGAAATTAACAATTTTCATAGATGCACTTAGATTCTTATTTTACTTAAAAACAGGTAAATTCGCTGGCGTTCTTGTTGCGAAAACGGCTTGCCCGTCGCAACGTTGGCGTGATTATTGACCCTGCCTCTCATGCCTTCTACTATATTTTATTATCAAATCGATGAATTTCAGGAATTAATGTTAAATAACAGAGACTTAGATTATTTTGTGACAGCCGCAGAGATGATGAATTTGAGACTTGCGTCACAAAATTTAAATATAACTCAGCCTGCGCTTTCGAAATCCATCACCCGTTTAGAGAAAGAACTGAACATCAAACTGTTCAAACGGGCAGGTCGCGGGCTGGAACTGACCGAAGCAGGACGCGTGCTCTATCAGCGTGGTTTAGCGCTGCAAAGTTCCTACCTTGAGCTAGGCGAAATCATGAATGAACTGAGCAGCGGCGCGGGCGGGATTGTGCGCGTCGGCGTTTCCGGTTCCGCAACGCAATTCCTGCTCCCTGAAATCTGCAAAATGCTGCAATCGCAGGTGCCGAATATGAAACTGGAAATCCAGATCGGCATGAACGACGTACTTTTTACTTTGCTGGAACGTCATGCCATCGATGTGATTATCGGTCCGCTGGTCAATTACGACAGTCCGGTAGTACAGCTTCCGGTCACCGCTGACCGGGTGATCGTCGCGGCCTCACGCGACCATCCGCTGGCCGGTAAACCCGCCAGTCTGCGCGAACTCAGCCGTTATGGCTGGATTTTACCGGCGAAAACCGTCTCGATGCGCCAGTGGCTGGATAAGATGTTCTATGAAAATCATTGCTCGCCACCAGACGTCAAAGTGGAAATCAGCTCGCTGGCATCGGTGCCGGGACTGATCGCGAAAAGCGGTTTGCTAAGTTTTTTGTCTGAAAACATTCTGGTCGAAGAAGAATTTCTTTCGCGGCTGATCCGTATCGATAACGATCAGTTAGTGATGGAACGTCGGGTGGGCATCACCTGGCTGGAAGGCGCGTTTCTTTCACCGGCGACGCAAAAAGTGATCGACGTGACCAAAAGCATCGGGCAAAAGATGCAGATGGAAGCCCGCCGGATCCTCGAAGACTGAAGTCCGGCGGGCAGGTTTATATCAATCTGTTTTACACCAGATGACAGGCCACGCGGTGACCGTTTTCCACTTCACGCAGCAACGGAGTTTCCGCCCGGCAACGAGCCATGGCGTGAGGGCAGCGGGTGTGGAAACGACAACCGGTGGGCGGTTTTGACGGATCCGGCATTTCCCCGCTGACCATCGCGACCGGTTCGCTGTCGGGATCGAGCGTCGGCACCGCCGCCAGCAACGCCTGCGTGTACGGATGCAAAGGCCGCTCAAACAGCACATCCCGACTGGCGGTTTCCACCAGCTGGCCGAGATACATCACCGCCACGTCATCACAAAGATGTTCCACCACGCCAAGATCATGCGAGATAAACAAAAACGTCACGCCATGATCGTCGCGTAAATCCGAGAACAAATTGATGATCTGCGCCTGAATGGACACATCGAGCGCCGAAATAGGTTCGTCGGCAATGATAAAATCCGGTTGCAGGATCAGCGCACGGGCAATGCCAATACGCTGGCGCTGACCGCCGGAAAATTCATGCGGGAAGCGGTTGTAATGCAACGGGGACAACCCGCAGATTTTCATCACTTCCAGCACTTTTTCCCGCAGTTCTGCGCGTGAACATAACCGGTGCTCAAGCATCGCCTCGCCAATGGCGTCGCCGACGCGGATGCGAGGATTCAGCGAACTGTACGGATCCTGAAACACCAGCTGAATTTTCGGACGCAACGCTTTCAGTTGTTTTGGCTTCAGGGCATGAAGTTCTTCGCCACGAAATTTCACGCTGCCCGCGGTTTTGTCATACAGCCCAAGCAGTGTGCGCCCTACCGTGGTTTTGCCGCTGCCAGATTCCCCGACCAGCCCGAAAATCGTGCCCTTGCGGATGTTAAAACTGACACCATCAACCGCCCGCAGCTGACCGGTTTCCTGTCCGAATACGCCGTCGCGGATCGGGAAATACTTTTTCAGCCCGTCGACTTCAATCAGATATTCCGCGTTCATGGTTGCCGCTCCGTGTCTTTATCTTCTTGCGCCGTCGTTAACCCGCTATAGAAACAGGCGGCCTGACGGTGTTTTCCTTCCAGCGGCGGGATCCCTTCACGGCAACGTTCGGTAGCGCGCCCGCAACGATCGGTAAACGCGCAGTAAGGCGGCAAAGCGGCCAGACTTGGCACTTGTCCCGGAATGGAATACAAGCGGCGGCGACGTTCTCCCGCGGTGGGCCGCGAAGCGATCAGCCCCTGCGTATAAGGATGAAGCGGATTACGCAGCACATCGGCGGTCGCGCCCTGCTCAACAATTTTACCGGCGTACATCACGACTACGTGATCTGCCATCTGAGCGATCACGCCTAAATCGTGGGTGATAAGCATCAGCGCCATATGATTTTGCTGTGCCTGATCGCGCAGTAAACGCAGGATTTGCGCCTGCACGGTGACATCGAGCGCAGTGGTGGGTTCATCCGCAATCAGCAGCTGCGGCTTACAACTGAGTGCCATTGCAATCATGATGCGCTGCAACATGCCGCCGGAAAGCTGGTGCGGATAACTGGTCATCAGGCTTTCCGCGCGCGCCAGTCCGACTTCAGTGATCATCTTCGTTGCCAGTGTCCACGCCGATTTCGGTGATTCGCCGCGATGACGGATCAGCGGTTCAACCAGTTGTTCACCAATGGTCAGCACCGGATTGAGCGCGGTCATCGGTTCCTGAAAGATCATCGCCAGCTGATTGCCGCGCAGATCCGCCATTTGTGATGAACGCAGTTTCAGCAAATCACGCCCCTGAAAGAGGATTTCTCCGCCATCAATGCGGGCGGCCTGTGGCGGTAATAACCCCATCAGCGACATCGCCGTGACGCTTTTTCCGCAGCCTGATTCACCAACAACACCGACAGTCTGCCCGGCCTGAATGTCGAACGTGACGTCCTGCACCGCACGCACACGTCCTTCATCGCTGGCAAAAGATAATGAAAGCTGGTCAAAACGGATCAAGGGTTCAGTCATTTTTTGCTCCGTTTCATTTTGGGATCGAGCGCATCACGCAGGCCATCGCCCAGCACATTAATCGCAATCACCGTAATAAAAATCGCCACGCCCGGCGGCATCCACAACCATGGACGGCGCTGAAAGTCGATCAGGCTGTTCGCGGCGTCCATCATATTTCCCCATGACGGCGTTGGCGGCACCACGCCTAATCCCAGATAACTGAGCGCAGACTCGCTGAGGATGGCGTTCGCCACGGCCATCGTCGCCATCACCACCAGGATCGGCACGGTATTGGGCAGTAAGTGACCGAACAGGCGACGGCGCGATGACAATCCGAGAACCTGAGTCGCCAGCATAAAATCACGCTCACGCAGGGAGAGGATCTGCCCGCGCACCAGACGCGCCAGTTTCGGCCATTCCAGCAAACTGAGCATAACGATCACCATGTACACACGGGAATCCGGCGAGAAATCCAGTTCAGACAGCATCGCGCCCATAACGATAAGCAGCGGCAAACTCGGAATGGTCATCACCAGATCGGCAAAACGCATGATGATTTTGTCGGTGATACCGCCGACATAGCCGGATAGAGCGCCCATCAGATAGCCGAGCGTTACGGAGAGCAACATAGTCAGCATGCCGATAATCAGCGAGATTCGACCGGCCAGCAGCAGCCGCGTATACACGTCACGCCCGAGAAAATCGGTACCCAGCCAGTGCTCAGCGTTGGGCGCTTTGTTGATCATCAACGCATCGGTCGCATCATCCCGCCATGGCGAATAGTAAGGGCCCACTATGCACCAGACCGCCATTACCACCAGCAAAATCAGGCAGAGCATCGCCAGACGGTTCTGGCGTAAAGCACGCCAGGCCTGTAACCAGGGTGACGGTGTCACCTGAGACAGCACGGGGATCTGTGCTTCACGTAACCGCCGGTTAGTAGAAAATAAAGAGCCAAACATCACGACCTCACACGAATGCGCGGATCCGCCCACGCATACAGGACATCAGCAATCAGGTTGCCAAGAATGGTTAATACCGCCAGAAACAACGTAAACCCCATCAGAACCGGGTAATCACGCGCCGCCAGTGAATCAATGTGAATGTGCCCTGCTCCCGGCCAGTTAAAGACTTTTTCGGTGATCAGCGCTCCGGAAAACAACCCCGGCAGCTCGAAACCCAGCAGCGTAATAATCGGCAGCAGCGCATTTCGCAGCGCATGTTTCAGGATAACCGTGCGCTCGCGCAGACCTTTGGCGCGCGCGGTACGGATGAATTCCATACGCACCACGTCAAGCATACTGGCGCGGAAATAACGCGTCAGGCTGCCCGCCTGCAACATCACCAGCGCCACTACCGGCAACACCAGATGCGCAGCCACTTGTGCTACCCACGCCCAGCCCGTGGCATCGCTACCTGTATTGGTCATACCGCCCACCGGCAGCCAGTGAAGATCCACGGCAAACCATTTAATCAGCAGCAGGCAAAGGAAGAAGGTCGGGAAGGACATCGCGGCAAAAATCACAATGCTCACCACATGGTCGAACAGGGAGTAAGGTTTCATCGCAGAGACAATGCCCACCGCCAGCGCGATCCCCCAGTACAGCACCATCGCAATGGTGGCGAGCAGGAAGGAGTTCCAGATGTACTGATTCAGCAGCTGACTGACTGGGATCTGATATTGCAGCGAGAAGCCGAGATCGCCTCGCAGCAGATTGCCCAGCCAGTGCAGGTAACGGCTGAGCAGCGGTTGATCCAGTCCATAAAGCGCTTTAAGTTCGGCGGCGCGCTGCGCAGTCAGGGTGATATTTCCGTCAATGAAATCGCCCGGCGTTTTGGCAAACAGCATGAAGATGAGCAGTGAAGCGAGGAACAACATCGGAATGGTTTGAAGCAAACGACGCAGAATGAAATTTCTCATGACTTTCTCATTGAAGCTGCCGGAAAGGTCCGGCAGCCGCATTATTTCTGATTATTTTACGATTTTGACGTCCGGCAGACTGCCGGTCAGGCCGTTATAGATATCCGGTTTAAAACCGGTCACGCGGGCGCTGCTGGCCGAGAGAATTTTACGGTAACCCAGCAGGATCACCGGCGGATCGTTCGCCAGCACTTTATACAGTTCATGATAAATCGGCTTACGCTTTTCGATATCCAGCGTGGCGTTGCCTTCGTTGATCAGCTTATCGACTTCAGGATTGTTATAGCCCGATTCCGTGGACTCTGTGCTGTAGTAATCCCAGACGCCATCGTGCGGATCGTTAAGCGTGCTTGTACTGAACGACGCCAGATCGTAATTCCCGGCCTTGCGCTGAGACATCAGCGCGTTGAAATCCACCACCTGTGGTTTCAGCAGCACACCGATTTTCTGATAGTTCTCTTTGGCGATCGGGATCAGCGCATCGTTCAGCACTTTTTTGCTGACCAGCAGCGTCAGTTCAAGACGTTTACCGTCTTTCACACGGATCCCGTCACTGCCCGCTTTCCATCCTGCTTCATCCAGCAATTTGTTGGCCTGCGCCGGATCGAATTTATACGGATTCACGCCATCAGTGTTATACGCCCAGGAAATCGGCGCGATGGGCTCGATCGCCACAGAACCGTAGCCCTGATACACCACGTCGATCAGTTTCTGGCGATCCAGACCATAAATCAGCGCCTGACGTACTTTCACATCCTGCAATGCAGGACGTCTGACGTTGAACTCAATCTTGCTGTAATCGCTGGAACCGTACAGGTTAATATTGGCAAAGCCGAGCATCTTCAGCTGTTCGATATCATCAGGGCGCGAAGTAAACGCGTCATAATCGGTATCACCGGTCTGGAACAGTTGGAAGTTGGTCGACGGATTGGTCACGCGATAGATAAAGCGCGGAGTCGGCGGTACGCCACGATAGTAATTCGCGTTGGCGTGGAAACGGATCTCCTGCCCCGGAATATATTTGTCGTACACATACGGGCCATTGCCCAGAGGTTTGCCGTGCAGCGTGCGCAGATAATCGAGATTACCGCGTGTGTAGCCTTTGCCGTAATACGCTTTCGAAAGTACCGGTCCGCCTATTTTTTGCAGCGTCGTAGCGCCCGGCTGAGTGGTGGTGACCTGTAACGTCAGCGGGTCAATCACTTTCAGGCCACTGATGCTGTCCGCCTTGCCCTGCTTATAGTCATCACCGCCGGTAATGTGTGCCAGCGTGATATCGGTGTCGCCATCATATTTTGGGTCGTACAACACGGTCAGCGTGAACGCGACGTCTTCTGCTGTCAGCGGAGAACCATCGCTGAATTTCATGTCATGGCGCAGTTTGATGGTGTAAGTCTTGCCGTCAGGGCTGACCGTCCAGCTTTCTGCCAGACCAGGGACCAGTTTGCCCTGGCTGTCCCAGTCAATCAGACGGGCGAAAATCACATTAGTGACGTTTTCATCCCAGCCGTTAACGAAGAAGTAAGGGTTAAAAATACCCTGAGGTTCAGAGATCCCCGCGATCACTGTATCGGTGCGCAGTTTAGCTGCAGCAGGAACCTGACTGGCATCGGTGGCCGGTGTAATACCTTCTTTTAAGACATCATCAGCGAAAGCAAAAGAAGACAACATTACTGCACTGGCCAGTAATGCGATTCTGAAAGAGGCAGTGCGACGTGCGCGTTGTACGGCTGGCGCGAAAGCGGAACGTAATAACGTAGCCAAAAGAGATCCCTCATCTGTAATGTGTGCAAACGGTTTACAAAACATGACAAAGAGTAAGGATGCGGTTTAGCCTTGTCTAACAACGAAAAAATATGGCTTATAGCTTTTGCAACAGTACGCTGAAAAAGCCGCCAAAACGGCTAATGTGGAAAGATTACCTGATCACACCCAGTGAGTGCTTACTAACTTCATAGAGCCAACTACATCAGGGGTACTGTAGGAAACTTATCTATTTCTGCCGGATAACAGGCAAAGAAAAACGGCGTATCTTTTTAAGGATACGCCGTTGAATGTGAAGATGAATGCTGTGAGGTCAGGCAGCCACTTTTTTGCTGCGGGAACTGACTTCTGCGAGGATCTCTTTCTGCTTGTTCTTTTCGCCAATCATTTTGTACCAACCTGAAAGCTTGCGAAGATCCGGTAAGGTAGCCTTTTCCTCAACATCGTAAGCACTTAATTTCTCACGATACTCTTCAAAGATGGCGATGCAGCGACGTGCCCACTCTCCTTCCAGAGCAGAACCGGCCACGGCACGCGGACGTCGTGGTAAGCGCGGACGCAGCGGCTTGCTGGCTTCTGGTGCGGATTCATCCACGTAAGCAAACTTAATGGATACGACCGTTCTGCCCTGTTTTACCGGCTCCCAGACCACTGAAATATCCGTATTGGCATTGATCCGATTGATCGTCGGCTCAAGCAGCTTCTGGCGGAAGTCACGATAGTCCTCGTATTTGCCCGCCAAACCGGCCTTCTCGCGCATCCAGTTGAGATCAAGTGTCACTTCGATGGCTTTGCCACTGCGTCGCCCGTAGAGGTTCTTGGCCTTGATTAGCCAGCCATACAGGCGTACAGAGAACGGGGTATCCAGCTTCGCGATATTGGCGAAATTGAGTTTGGTAAAAGATTCTTTAAGTTCATACAGATACGGCGCTACGTCCTGCCCGAATCTCAGTACGACTGCACTATGATCGTCACTGCTGACGTATTCCAGACGCGAAAACCAGGAAAGCTGCACGGTACGCACTTTGCCGGTTTTCACATCAGGCTTGTAGATGGTCACCGGCTTTTTCATCAGGCTTTCAGCTGCTTCGCGCAACTGACGGTGGCTGCTTGTCGGGTTAACCCCGTAGATCCGCTGATAATCCTGAGGGAAAAGTCGATAAAGCGTATCCGGTTGCGGTTTCCTGCTATCAATTTGAGCCAGTGCCAGGTTAAGCAGGCGCATTTCATCCAGAGTAACGCTATAGGCGCCTTCAAGAAGATCGTTCCCCTGAACTACTGTGAGTTTATTCAGTTCCATGTAGCAGGATCCATAAGTGGAAAGTAGGTAAATTATTCCACATAAAAAATGCTGTCGTAAAGTAAAAACAAGGCTTATTTAATGTCTAAAAATCATTGAGTTAAGTATGGATCGAAAAATTCCGATCAGGAAAAATCTCCACATAAGCATTTCAGGCCCAGCAGGGATCCTTTTTTTAACATGCTGGATCGACAGTCTTTTTACAGGAAATCACTCCACATATCTGCTCAGTGATCCTTAACGCTTATGCAGCACAATACCTCCCCTTCCACTTACCGACGATCAGATAATTCCTCCACATTAGAGGGGTGATTGCATGTTTAACCATCAATCCCTGCGATGTGATCCCCTTCTCACTTCGTTTTAAGGCTGTATTCTGGCCCCCAAATGGATCATCAGGAAAACTTTCCACATATGCCTGTGAGTGGGATCAGAAAATGTCTCCACATTAGCGACGTAACGGGCATTTGATCAGGAAATCTCTCCACGTAGCCGCAGCGATCAGATCACAGAAAATCTTTCCACATATACTGGATTACGGGATCAGGAAATCTTTCCACTTATTGTGGGCATTTCTTTTTTCAACCTGGTGTTTGAAAGCTTAAACGACGTCCTGGATCAGGAAAAATCTCCACATATCATCAAGTGACACCGTCACAATAAATCTAACTCATTGATTTTCAATGACCCGAGTTCAATCTTGATCCAAAATACTCTTTTTGGGATCAGATAATGTTTCCACATATAGGCTTTCAGAGATCAGGAAAAATCTCCACATAAACGCATTATGCCTCCTGAACAGGCCGCGCTGTGCCTTGCCAGGGGACTTTCGGGGATCCCATTTGGCTCTTTGTGACACCACGTGACGCTGTCACAGGAAATTCTTCCACATATCCTCTTTTCTAAGGGGGATCAGGAAAAGTCTCCACGTATAAGAAAAAACAGTTATGGCAGTATGTTAGCGAGTTTTGGGTCGTCCGGGCGTAGTAACATGACACAGGAGGAAAGTATCCACAGAAAATTATTCCACATTGGTAATGGCTTGATCCCTATAGAAATTATCCACAGAAAAAGACTCTACATTGACCATGAAAAGGATCCACATCTAACATGAAGGATCTCCACCTCGGGCAGGAAATGACTCCACAATATGTGTTTTAACTACATGATAATTAAAAGTAAAAATGCTCCCTAAAGAGAAAGATCTAAACTTATAAAATAAACAAAAGATTATTTGATCTTGGGATCTGATAACAACGGAGAGAATACTTCAGGAAGGGATTGGTTAGCGTTTAAGGCAGGCTGAGCAAGGTTTACAGACTGGATCAAGTTAGAAACGGGCCCGTAAGACCCGATCCAGCCAGCGATTATATTATCAGGCGCGTTCGTTGTGGATGAGCCACGCTTCGATCAGTTCTGTCAGAACGTCTTTCATTTCGCGATCCTGCAGGAAGCAGCTGGTTTTGAACCGGCGATGCAGCTCCTCATCGATATTCGTTTGTAACTTTTTCACCGATGCAGGCGGTTTAGCCACAGCGTCCAGTGCTGTAGTCAGTTGTCTGTGCTGGCCAAGTTTCATTTTCATTTCAGCAACTCCGTGATTTCTTTGGTCATAATTTCAATTTCACCCTTCGCATTGCCGTCCGTTGTATCGAAAACGGTGCCGCCGTCCATCATGGTTCGTATGTAAACCTGGCGTTGGGTCGTGCCGGTACGCAGTGCAGGAACACCCGTGTCAGCAATGGATTCTTTCAGTACTTCAAGCATTTTAGCGGATGCCACTTTTTTAGTGATCAGAAAGCGGGCAATAACGGGTTGCAGATTTTCGCGGGCTTCTACCACGGCCAGAATAGCGCCACAGGCGGCAAAATCTAAAGGTGACGGTGTCACGGGGATCAGGACTAAATCACTGACCATAACCGCTGCAGATGAAATTGCAGAAATGGCGGCTGCCCCATCGATCACTACGTAATCGTATTCTTTCAGTTGCTTGCGTACGGTATAAACTTCTTTTTCTGAAGCGGCTTCAGCCAGGTCAAACTGGCATTTGCTTTCGTCATACCAGTTGCTGATGCTTCCCTGTGGATCGGTATCAACCATCACCACTTTATGGCCTTGTCTTGCCAGACAGGTTGCGATGTTTATTGATGTCGTGGTTTTCCCTACTCCGCCCTTCCCGTTAAGGAAGGAAATAATTTTCGCTGCCATGACAACCTCTTAATGAAGCGTTCAGTAAAGATATCAGGATTCCAAAATCATAAGATTTTAGGATTCGTATAGTTTGTAATCTTAGGATTCTGAGATTTTCTAATCCATGAATCACAGGATTGGAGTGCTACTATAAAGTTTGCAGCCTGGGATTTCAATATCTAAGGATTATCGAATTACAATATCCTGTGATTACAGGATTCTTTGAGGTTATTGAAGTCATCATTCGATAATACGAGAATGGCAATACACATAAATCACAGGATTTTATGATGTCAGGATTTCATGATTTTAGGATTACGAAATCTCTAGAATTTGGTTGAACCTGTTTGCAGTGCGTTTGCGTCAACCCTGCTATCCGGTGATTATTAAATCTCTGAATCTCTGAATCTCTGAATCTTGTAAGTTTGAGATTCAATTATCCCGGTAACACCAGATGACAGGATGCACATGTTGAATCAAATGATTGGACATGACCGCATCAGGATATAAAATCTCACCATCTCACCATCT
>NZ_JYDG01000062.1:0-34089 GCF_003263545.1 Rahnella sp. AN3-3W3 | reverse complement strand
CAGTCAAAAACCTTAATAACGGGGTGCCAGCGTTTCCATGGCCATATACTGCGCTGATATTCGTAAACATACACTTTCTGACGCTTACGGTTAAACCGTATCGGGGCACCACGGGGTTCGAATAAGACTGATTTAAAACCCCAGGTAATTAGTGAAATAGGTGGAAGTAGTAGTACAACATAAAAAATAAACACCAGCACATCGGAAAACATATCAGTAAACACATTAGAAAAAAGTAACAAAAAACAAAAAAATATTCCCCAGGAGATCATAAACCACCATCCCCCCCCAAGCGTAGTTAACATAACGAGGGATTTCCATCCAAGTATCATTGATGGTATTTACCCGTATTAGTTGCGGAGGATAATGCTGATCTTCAGCTAAATCAGGCAAATCTTCATCCCAATTTTTTACCGGGGGAATTAACCGTGGGTTAATGCCTCTGGCGGCTTCCCGTTCGGCGATTTTTTTGCTGCGGCGTTTAAGCTTACCCATGGTTGATCATCCCTGTTGTGCGCTGAGCGTCATGCCCAGCTTGTAATCCTGTTCAGTTCTATCCGGCCAGTATTCTGTTACCAGCGTGACGTCGGGAGTACGGTTTTGTTCTACCCAGACACTCACCATCACGTTTAGGCTGGTCACACCGGTGGGCTTCCCGTTTTCATCGCTTTCGTCGTCTAAGCGCCACTGATATTTGCCATAGCCGTCGGGTCCGGCGAGCTGGTAATGGTCTTCAAAGCCCGGGATATTATGAGATTGTGAAAACAGTACAACGCTGTCATTGTCACGGGTCAAGGTGGCCAACCAGGCTCCTTTTGCCTCTGCCCACCCTGGCAAGCTTACCCGGAAATCTACCCGACGGTATTTTACCGACTGTACGGTTGCTGTGCCGGTCAGAATATCAAGTTCAGAGGCAAAGGCCACATCTGCCACCATACCACTGACAATAGCCCGGTATTCCACCAGCGCTTCAGCCAGGTCCTCAAGACTTCCTGCATGCCAGATCGGATAGTTGTTGATATAGTTGCCTGGGATACCAAAACAGGTACGACGCAGCCAGATTTCAAATGCCGCACTTCTGAGGCCTGAAGCTTCATAAGCCAACATTATTCCCATTAGAATAAGAATTGCTGCCCACCCAGCAGGTCCAATCCTCAAAACACCTAATTCGCTTGTTAGTGCAAAAATACCTTTTAATCCGTACCAGCCACCAACTGCTCCGCTAGCCATCAGGGTTACTGCCGATGCTCGATAAAATCTCCCAGCAAGTTTATCGCCTTCATCATATGCTTCTGCACCATGTCTCCACATTCTGATACCATCTATAAAGGAAGCAACCCCTCCCAGTACTGCCCCATACCTTACCAACTTAGGCACCTGCTGCGCTTCGCTCAGCACAACCCAGTTTAGTTTCACCGCCAGTTTGGAGGCGAATCCGGCAACTTCAGCCATGCCTTCCAGCACCAGAAGGCGGTTAATGGCATAGTCCGCAAGGGCATCCACATCGGTACCAACGGAATTTTTCAAAGCATCGGCTTTAGATTTCCAGTCTGCCAGTTGTAAGCCTAATAACCCGGCGCCCAGGATCAGGCCTGCAGAGTCGCCACTGATATACCGGCGTCCGCGTTCGTTCCATTTCGCCATCTGCGCATAACTTGCTTTCACGATGGGAGCTTTTAGCCCCTTACCCTGCAAAGAGACGTCGGAGATAAACAATTCATTGAAGTCTTTCATCATGGCCGGGTTGTTGAACGGTTTTTCAGTGACGTTGAGATGTGGCAATTCACTTTTTAACTGTTCAAGCGTGCCGAGTGCGCTGTACTGGACTTTGACTGGCGTATCCAGCTCTCTGCCGCGCATACCCATGATCTCATCGACGACAGCTGCGCTGCCGCCTTTTCGGCCGGAGTCTTTAAAGCTTTCATTGTTCACTGACAGAGACTGACGAAGCGCGGCGTTGTTTTTAAGATTTCGCTTCAGCTTTCGGAAGGTTGTTTCATATTCGAGCACCACCGTTGATTCTCCCGCCGTCAGCATGGCGGACTGTAACATTGCCTGATAGCCTTTGTGCATAGCCGGATCAACTGTCTTACCCAGCAGACTCACCGAGCCACTGACAGCCAGAATCCGACTCGCCCAACCCTGCTGAATAGCTAAACTTTTCAGGTAATTGCCGAATTCATCGGACGTCAGGCCGGTTTTAATGTCGCTGTAAACATTTCCGCCGCTGAATACTGTCTCCAGCAGGGAGGTTTTCATTCCCGTAAAGCCCAGATAGGCTGGTGAATCTGCCTTCTGCAGCCATTGTTGCCAAACCTTTTGGGTTTCTTCCCCCATGGCTCCGCCCTGGACACAGGCGGCAACGGTCTTCATCTGTGCAGCCCAACCCGCAGCATTGGTTTCCGGGGCGTAATCATGATTAATGATATCTTCCCAGAGCCGGACCTGATACCAGGCTGCCAAATCCTTATCAATAGCTTTGAGTTGTTGTTCAGGTACTGTGAAGTATTGGATAAATTCCTTTTCGGAAGCGGCGCGTGCCGTTTCATCATAACTTTTCAGTAAACGGGCATATTTTACTGCGAAGGTCTCTTCGGCGACTTTCTCTTTGGGGATGTACTCTGGCTCGAAACCTCCGATAGCCGGGCCGGTCATTTTATAGCGGGGTGAACTTGTCTGAGTAATGCCTGCTTTAATGTTGTCAAGATACTGCGTGATCGCTATAGAAATCATATGCTTGTGAAGGACGCCCGGTTTCTGAATATATGCCTGGCAAGCTTCTGTCAACTGCATGCGGGCAATATTCAGTTCCTGAACTATCCCGACGGGGTCATTTACAACAACAGCCATCACTGTGCAGGAATATTCTTTTTCCAGGTGGGAAATCCAGCTTTCCATAGCATTCTGCTTGACGGTTTCTCTTCGTGGGTAAAAACCGTGAGCACCACCCGTTTTGTCCTCTGTTACCTGTGTGACATTGGCAAATACGTCCGCGGAAAATTCTGTCACGTTAGCTTTTAGCGTCGCGAGAGAAGGGTCAAGTGGCATACACACTTTATCCCCGGCGGACACCTGGGTACCGTTCAGGGTTATTTTAGTAAAACGGGTCGACGGGCGTTTTTTTTCCAGGTATCCGGCCATCACCTCCGGACTCCACGGATCTCTGCTGAAGGCCAGCCATGCCTCTTTGCAGTCTTTATCAATGTTGATAAAGCTGGTGGGAATGTCGTGGTTAGCGGTGCGGCAACTCTCGGCAAGTGGCTCAATAGTGTCACTTTCCGGCATCGCTAATGAATTTAATTGTCGCATACAACCATTAGCTGTCACCTGATACACCTGCCAGATTTTTTGATCCAGCAATACATACAGGTATCCCATGCGCAAAGTGCGCAGGGCATATTTGAATTCACCGCCAGTGAGTTCTGCATCCTGTTTCGGCACCGCAGCAGGTAACCAATCCCGGTTCATCAATGATTTTGGTACTGCGGCCACACGGAGAGGAAATATCGGAATGCCCTTCCGCTTACATGCTTTACAACCTGAAGGCGTGGTGGTTGCCTGATGGCTGGCATCCGCATTTTGATTAACTTGATCTTTAAGCCCCATAGCGACGAATTCCCTTTTCGTTAGGCTGCTGATGTCTTATCGGATTTTTCCAGTTCATCCCAAACGGCATCCGGTAACGCTGATACAAGTCTGCTGAGGCGCAGAGAAGGATTTGCGATAACCTGCTCGAGCAAAGCTCTGACAGCAGGGTGCTGTTCAATATCGACCGCCAGCGTCAGGTGGCAGAGAGAGAGGAAATTACGATTTTCTTTCTCAAAATGACCCGTTTCCTCAATGTTCAGCCAGGTATTGGCCGCATTTATCGCTGCATCCATCGGTAGGACGGGGCGAACAAGTTGCCATGCCTGCAAAAGTGAGAAGATCCCGGGGATTTCTTGCTGAGTCAGTGCAGTGTCCGATGTTGGCACCCATTTCTCTTCTGCCACTTTCCCCGTCTGAACGCAAATATCACCGGTGCTCGTCATATACCACCAATGGTTCACCGGCCAGAGGCATGTGGCTAGGCCGTCCGGCTCCATAGCTTGTAATAATTCAAAGCGCAGGGGCTCAAAAAACGGTGTGACCGTGTTCTCAATCAGGTTATTGAAACGTTCTGCCAGTTCGGATGCCAGTTGTTCTGGTGCAGTAGTACTGCACAGCCAGCCGCACAAGTATCTTTTTTCCTGCAACATTTCACTTCGGGCGTAATCCTCTGAACTCGCCAGCCATGAAAACTCGCAGTGCTCGCCTGGATAAGCCAGTAAAACGAGCCGAGGACAGTGCTGAGGTGAATGGGGTAAATCACCTCTCAGCACCGTGTATATCGCCCTAACTTCGGGGGCGTCTTGTAACTGTTGCAGATGGAGTGGATTAATAATCGAAACACTTTTTAACGGATCTAGCAGCAGATACCGGTATGAATTCGGATGCTGATTCAGCCGGTCCTGTATCGTTATCTTTTGATCAAATTCCATCGCGTTTTCCATTATTTCTCACACTCCAGGCATTTTGCTTCAGGTGGTAATGTAGGCGGTGCCGGGCTAAAACTCTGTGGCAAGATCTGGTTAAAGATCCCTTTAACATTCACCTCTCCGGGGGTCATGATCGTGACACCCGAGCTTTCAATCACTATCGCGCTTTTCCCGCAGGCCAGTGTGATTTTCTTGCTGGCCTGGATATAAACCTCATCATCTTTACTGATGATTTTCATATCTTTAAGGGAGGTCAATGCCATTGCATCACCCTGAGCCTGAATATCCACCTTGCCTTTGTTAGCGTACATTTTTATGCCAAGCGTCTTAGCAAAAAGGCTGATAATTTCACCCGCAGCGACGGTGAATTTTTTAAATACTGTGAAATCACTGTTTTCAGCCGATGTCTGAATGAAATTGTTACCCGTACTGATCTGAATACTTTGAGGTGATACCTGGGCAATCCCCGCGGGTGCGCTCATGAGCAGAACGGATTGCTGTAAATCTTTCATCGAAGACTCAAGCAGAGATTTTTGTTCAGCTACTTGTGCCAGTTCCGCCTGTGCAGTTTTCACAGCATCACTGAGCGCCTTTGCCAGCCCTTGTGCCTGTTGTAGCGATTCGATTGCTGCCGTCATCTCCAGCACTTTTCCTTGTGCCAGACCCTGGCCATCGGCAGTGATGAAAATCCCTTGCTGCGCGCGGATGGCACCGAAGCTGTCGGTGCGCAGCTCGAACCCTTCACCGCGTTGCTGTTTGCCGCTGTCCACCAGATGGCCGAGGTTGAGCTGGCTTTTGCCACCGTATTCGGTGCTGAGCTTGATGTGCTCTTTGCCGCGCTCGTCGTCGAGGCGCAGTTTGTTGTTCGACGGCGTGCGCAGTACGTTGCGTTTGTAGTTCTGGATGGTGACGTGATCGCCGTGCGCAGAGTCATGTAGAACGTGGGCGATATAAGGGCGGTCCGGGTTGCCGTCTTCAAAGGCAATCGCTACTTCGGTGCCGGCCAGCAGCGGCATATGCATGCCGTAGGTGTCGCCGGCGTAAGGGCGCGCCTGACGGACCCACAGACTTTCGTAGCCTTGTTCCCATGCATCTCGGTCGAACAGCATATTGACGCGATACCGCCCGTCTTTATCGATATGACCGTAGGTGTCGTTGACGGTGGTGCTGGTGACGCGGGCGGGCAGAGTACCGGCCATCACCGGTTTAGGCTCCGGCTCCGGGCGGAAGCAGTAATCTTCAGACCAGGTAATGGCCTCAAATTTTGTTTCAAAGCTTTTGTCGCGACGCGCCGAGCTTTGGATAGACACGATCACCACGCCCTGCGCAAACTGTGCCGGCGCATCGCTGCCGGTGACTTTGAGCTCCTGACCCGGCACCAGGGTTGCGGCATTCACGATGCCGGAAAAGCGCGCCTGATTGTTCAGGTAACGTTCGTGACGCAGGCGGGCATAGAACGCGCCACTTTCCGGTTCCGGATCGCGACCACCGCCACCGGCGGTCAGGTAGTTATCGGCGTAATGATAGGCTTCGCCATAGGTGGTGGTATCCCCGCGGGTAACATCGGCGCTGCCGGATAAATCCGTGGTCGCGGTGCGGTAGTTGTAATCCCGGGTGGAGACGGTTTTTTCCACCACCTGATAATGGCTGGACAAATCCCATGCCGATTCGACGCCGACGTCGTGCATGCCGGATGGGGGTACGGCCTGCAGCGTCAGCGCCTGTTGATAATGCTGCTGGTCGTCATAGAATTCGACCACGTCAATGCTGAGTTTAGGGTCGGCGGTAAAGCGGAACCAGATCCCGACTTCGGCCAGAAGTCGGGAGATAAAGGTCAGGTCGTCCTCGCCGTACTGCAAGGTTTGTTCGCGACGCGGGTACTCTTTACTCAGTGTGAAGATAAAGTCCTGTCCGCGCATGTCGTGACGGTCACGCAGGATTTTTTCGACAATCTGCGGAACCGACATGTCCTGATAAATACAGTTCTGATGGCTGCGGGCGAGCAAAGCCAGACGCGGCTGCAGACGGACCTCGTAATGACTTTCATCTTTCGACGTGGAAAGACGTTTAAAGGCGGTGATTAGGCCCTGTATTACGCGCTGTGGCTGTTGGACTGAGACACCAAAGGCGTCGGCCACGGGTGCCTGCAGGGTCAGTGAGGCGTCCTTCATCAGCATCGATTTCGGATCAATAGCCCGGTCAGCACTGGTAAATTCGATGTCGTAATGGAAAGGCTTACTGAGCGTTTCCAGGCTGGTGAAACTCAGAACATCGGGTTGCGCGCTGCTGCCGCGGATGGCTAATTTATGATGACTGTGGTCGAAAAAAGGCAGTCCGGTTGTACTCATTTCTCTACTCCGTCAAATTCCAGGGTGATCCCTTCTTCCTCATCCCAGCCCAGTGCCAGCGCCGTGGTGCGTTGTTGCCCGGCCATGCGTTGCAACAGTTGCTGGCTCAGTACCGGCAGGATTTGCTGATTGAGCAGGCTGTCGATGTTGCGCGCACCGGTATCTGGCAGCAGGCAGGCGGCGACCAGCGTGTCGTACAGACTTTCTTCTATGGAGCAGGTCAGGCCGTAGTGCTTGTTCAGACGTTTCGCGACTTGTGCCAGTTTCATCTCAACGATAGTGCGCAGGGCAACGGAGTTCAGCGGACGATAAATCAGTGTCTGGAAGCGGGCGAGCAGGGCGGGCTGGAAATGGTCGCGCAGGATCGGGCGCAGCAGTTCCTGTAAATCGCCGTCAGTGGCTTCCGGCTGTTCATCCAGCAGTTGCATCAAATGGTCACTGCCGAGGTTAGCGGTCATCAGGATCACGGTATTACGGAAGTCGATTTCGCGGCCTTCACCGTCGCGCATAAAGCCGCGGTCGAACACCTGATAGAACAGGTTGATGACATCCCGGTGGGCTTTTTCCACTTCATCAAGCAGGACGACGCTGTACGGACGTTTACGCACGGCTTCAGTCAGAATACCGCCCTGACCGTAACCGACGTAGCCCGGAGGTGAACCTTTCAGTTGAGAGACGGTATGCGCTTCCTGATACTCGCTGAGGTTGATGGTAATGAGGGATTTCTCGCCGCCGAACAGGCAGTCGGCAAGGGAAAGGGCAGTCTCGGTTTTGCCTACGCCGCTCGGGCCGACCAGCAGGAAGACGCCCAGCGGGCCATTCTCAGACGTCAGGCCGGTTTTGGCGGCACGCAGGCGTTGCGCCATGTCGGTCAGCGCATGATCCTGTCCGACAACGCGTTTGCCCAGATGGTTTTCCAGCTGCAACAGGTCAGTCTGTTCGTCCTTCAGCAGGCTGGTCAGCGGCACGCCGGTCCAGTCGGCAATGACTGTCGCAACGGTGCGGATGTCCACGTCAAGAGACAGCAGCGGGGCGCTGCCCTGCAACTGAGCCAGTTCTTGTTGCAGCGCGTGAATATCTTCCTGACGGCTGATGTCCTGACGGATTTCCAGCAGCTTATGCGTCAGGGCTTTTTCGGATTCGTACTGCGCTTCGAGAGCGTAAAGCTGCGCATTGAGTTCGCGGTCCAGCTCACCGATTTTTTCCAGACGTTCACCGTGGGTCTGACTGCCGAGCGCGATATCTTCCAGCAATGCCTGCTCCTCCATTCCCAGTGCGGCTATCTGCGCCTTAAGGCAGGTCAGTTCTTCCGGCAGGGTATCGAGGCTCATGCGTACACGGGCGGACGCGGTATCGAGCAGATCAACGGCTTTGTCCGGCAGCTGGCGGCCGGTGATGTAGCGGCGGGAAAGGCTGACGGCGGCTTTGACGGCTTCGTCGGTGATGTGAACGCCGTGGTGCTGCGCGTAGCGGGATTTCAGGCCGCGCAGCATCAGGCAGGCCATCTCGTCGTCCGGCTCATCGACTTTTACAATCTGGAAGCGGCGCTCAAGGGCGGCATCGCGCTCAAAATACTGTTTGTACTCGCTCCATGTAGTGGCGGCGATGGTGCGCAATTCACCACGGGCGAGCGCGGGTTTGAGCAGGTTGGCTGCGTCGGCGCCACCGGCCTGATTGCCTGCGCCAATAATAGTGTGCGCTTCATCGATAAACAGCAGAACCGGTGTGGGTGATTTTTGCACGGCGTCGATGACGTTTTTCAGGCGTTGCTCGAACTCGCCTTTTACTCCGGCACCGGCTTGTAGAAGACCTAAATCCAGCGTGCGCAGGCTGACGGTTTTCAGGCTGTCGGGCACGTTGCCTTCCACAATACGTAACGCCAAACCTTCCACCAGCGCGGTTTTACCGACGCCCGGTTCACCGACCAGAATCGGGTTGTTTTTGCGACGACGGGAGAGAATATCCACCATCTGACGGATCTCGTTATCGCGACCAAACACCGGATCAATCTGCCCAGCTTTGGCTTTAGCGGTGACGTCCAGCGTGAATTTATCGAGCGCGGCCTGCAGCGCTTCGCTTAACGACTGGCCGGTAACACCAGACTCTGCTTTTTGTGTCGCTGAGCTTTCAGAAAGCGCGAAAGGCGTGCGGCTAAGGCTTTCCTGTTGTTGCAACTCCGGGCGCTCTTCGGACAAGGCATCCAGCACTGGCTTGAGGCGACGGATATGTTCTTCGCTCAGGCTGAACAGCGGCCATAAACCTTCGCAGCGCAGCAGGCGCGGTTGCGCCATCAGCGCTTCCAGCAGATTGACACTGCGGATGCTCTGGTTGTCATCCTGCAGTGATGCCGCCAGCCAACCCGCTTTCATCAGCGATTGTAAATCCTGAGAAAGCTGCGGACGCGAATGCACGGAACGTGGCAGAGCGTCGAGATGTGCCAGCAGACTTTGCCACAAGGCATCCATATCCCATTCATAGCGGCGGGCCAGCACGGTGATGTCGCCTTCGCCCAGTTCCAGCAGTTTGAGCAGCCAGTGCTCGACGGTAATTTCATTGTGGGCGCGGGTCTGGCAGAGCGTCGCGGCGGCTTCCAGCGCTTTCGCGCAGTACGGATTTAAGCGGCGAAGTAATACGGCTGACTGTTGTTCCATGCTGAATTCCCTTTTTTAGGTACGCTACCGCCCTTAGCCTTTTCCTTTGCAGGAAACCCAGGCCCATAAGGTCGATGTCCGGTGGTGTTTTTGTTTGCTCAACCGCCACGCAGCGGCTCAGGAAACAAAAACAGCAGACGGCGAACCGTCTGCTGTGGGGTGTTACGCGGTAGTACGTTCGTTCCAGGAATCGGAATGAATGATGTTGCCGTCTTTGTAGGTCCAGGTGATTTTTTCGTAACGCAGCTCGATCATTTCGAGGTGGTTATGTTTTTCAAACGCCGGGTCTTTGATGTCGTTCATTTTTGGCGCGACTTTCACCAGTTTGACGTTTTCCAGTTTGGTGTTGAAATACTCCACTTCCTGGCCAGCGTCATTGATGCGATACCATTTGAACTCTGCGGATTTCAGGGTCTGGCCGGTAGTCACCGCTTTGTACAGGTACGGGCTGGAAGAATCGATTTCTTTGGTAAACAGGAACGGGGTGTGAATACGAGTACCCGTCAGTTTGCCGGTGTTGTTATCGGTCGGGATATACAGGTTGTGATCCTGTGCCACCACTTCGATGCTGCCTTCGCGATCTTTAACGTCTACGGAGCCTTTAATGTCCGCACCGCCGTCGTCTTTCAGCCACAGATAAACAGGAATTGCCATGGGTAGTTCTCCATTTCTAAGGTAAACATTCATCAATCATTTGATGAACTTGGGGTTGCTGTTGCCTTGCAGGCGTCTGCCTGTGGCACCAGACTGATTTCGACACGACGGTTAGCCGCACGGCCTTCCGGGGTATCATTTGAAGCAATAGGGCGTGTTGCGCCATAACCCTGAACGGCAAAGCAGGTCGGGGAGACATCGCTGGTTGAGAGCATCCAGTCACGTAATGACTCGGCACGTTTGAGCGACAATGTCTGGTTGGCTTTCGCGTCACCGGTAATGTCCGTGTGTCCGGCCACCACAATCAGCCAGCCTGGTTTGGCCTTGATATCGACCAGCGCATTCACCAGCATTTTGAGTGAGCCCGGTTTAAGCTCGTACTGGCCCGTGTCAAATAGTGACAAGGCGTCGAGACGCACGGTTTTAGGCAATACTTTTTCGACGGGTTGAGGTGGCGCTGGGGGCGGGACATAGCTTTTGATTGCTGCCATCAGAGGCAGACGCAGGCGTTCCCCCTGATAAAGACCCAGACTAAGACGCACCGGCTCACCATTACGGAACCAGTCATCAAGCTGTGCGGCATCGCGTCGTAATATCTCCACCGCTTTTGCCTTTAGTGCGTAATCTTTCATCCCGATACTGTCGTAATGGCGGATATCGAAAGCCACACGATGCAGAAGCTGGCGGTTATGCCAGGCACTGCTGCACAGCGCGGCAACCAGCGTGACGGTCAGCAGGGTGACACCATGGCGTAAAGTACGACGACGAGATGACACGCCGCTGCCGGAAGGCAAGACAGTAAAGATAAAGTCAGGGAAGGTTTGCAGACTGTTATCAACGCTCTCTTCGGGATGCCATCCGGCGACTTGTTTCAGAGATGTGTGTACGCTAAGCCATTGTTGCCAGAGCGAGGCGGACACAATACCCCTCAGTCCGCCGACCTGATGCAGGACAACCTGTTGCGGAGAAACACAGGCGACATCATCGTTACGCGCCTGCAATGCAGGCAGCACGTACGCATTCAGCCAGTTATTTTGCTGGCCGAAGATGACGGTCTGTTTCACCCGTTCAGCCTGCAGGGCAGTGCCATCCTCACGCTGCCAGTTTGCCAGCGTTTCCGGCGTGGTTACTGTCGGCCATAGCGTTACCGACCGATCGTTTTGTTGCGATAACCAGACAGGCGCGTCTGTAGCGGCGGTGGCAATCGTGCTACTCAGAAGCAGAGGAAGTGGGCGGCGAATATCCTGGCGTAACTGCGCAAGCTGCCAGCGCAGCTCATACAGGCAGGTGGTGAGTTCGCGTTCGTCGCTGTGCTGCTGAGGATTTACTGTCACCATGACGGCCAGCTGTTTCGCCCACTCGGGGCGCTGCCACAGCAACTGTCGGGCAAATTGCCGCAGAGAATTGCTTTCGTCGACCCGTAGCCAGCAACCCTGAGCAGTCAGATGTACGTGATCTGTGCCAAACAGCGATGCCAGATCGTCGCCGCAGACCAATACGACTGGCAGGCGGTATTTCTCCGGCGGAAGCCCGTCGAAGTGCTTTTCTGCAAACTCTGAATTTTGCTTTTGACCCGCACGCCATATCCCAACAAGGCAGATGGTCACCACCAGTCCGAAGGTTGGCCAGCGCATCACGGTTGAAAAAGGCAGGAGAGTCAGACAAAGAATGCCAGCCAGAATACCCGCCCATAGCCATAAACCACGTCGCCACATAGGACTCATTACACGGACCCCGGCAACAACGTTGTCAATAATCCGGACAGCCAGTGGTACAGTCCGCACCACAGCAAGGCGACAATCAGTCCTGCGAGTCCAAGGCGTACCGGCCAGTAACGTAACCCTATGCCGAGGCGATGACGGGAAGACGCCATTGCCAGAACAGGACGGGATGACGCAAAGCTAAATGCAGGTACAAGCGCTGTAAGTTGCTCAACCAGCTGTTCGCGCTCGGTCACTGCCTGCGAGGCATAACCGCCGAGAAAACCCAACATCAGTACCCGGTGAAAACAGGTAAGTACTGCCATGTCGGGTGCGGGTTCCCGCAGCACGGTACGCATCCGTTCATACAGCTGGTTACCCGCATCAAGTGATTTGAAGAAGTACGCCTGTAGCGGAGAATTACACCAGACAAAGTAAGCATCATCCTGGATGCTGCGGCCTTTAACGGTCTCATCCAGAATGGCGCACTGGGCATACATGATGTGCTGACAGTTTTGTTCACTGACGTCCCCCTCTTTCAGCGCCTGTTGCACGCGTTCTATATCAGTCACACAGCGCTTCCAGAGGATTTGCCCTTCCCCTTCAGGGCAGTTCATTCCCTGACGCAGGCTGATAACCTGCAACCAGGTATCCGCGAGCAGGGCATCGATATCAACAGCCTGTGTTGTCATTCTCATGGATTGGCTCATGCGCGTAACACCGCAAACAGTTCAAGCTGAATGTCGCCCAGCGTGCCAGGCACATAGAAGACACAGGTGCCCGCTTCCATCATTTGCTGCGCTGCAGGATGGGTGAGATCCAAAGAGAAATACTGATTTTCCAGACGAAGCGGAATGGCGGCAGGAACATGGCTCAACGGGCGCAGCGGAATACCGCTCAGTGCCACATTGACGACGTTACCGACATCATCCGGTGCACCGACTTTACACAGTTGCGGGAACTGGGTTTGCAGTTGGGCAGAAGACAGGGTAGAGCGCACGGACAGATAGAAATCGACCTCTTCGCGTTCGCGCAGGCGGGGATCGTGCAGGGCTGCACGCCACTGGTTAATGCGGGGTTGATGTACCAGATCTATGGCGACAACGCGCGACGGCAGGCTGGCTTCCAGCAGGATATTCAGCAAGGTAAACAGCGGCGGGAAGACCGTAGTCAGGCTACGATGCTGATAGGCCGGAATAGCGGCGACGTCATGATCCAGGGAAAAAGTCAGCAAGTTTCCAGCAAGACGAGCCAGCTCCTGGTAAAGGCGCTCAGGATGAACCTGGGGGTTGCGCTGGTAATTGCCCAGCACGGGCTCTGCACCGTTAAGTGCATTCAGTAGCCAGAACAGGGACACATCGGCAACTGCAAAGTCTGCCATGCGCGCATTGCTTTCACGGCGCATTCCCATCAGGCGTTTTAAACGCGCCCTCAGCTGCACCATCAACAGTTCGAGCTGCTCTGTACACCAGTGGCTGGCCTGAAGACTCAGCAAAGGTGGGATAAAGTTCGTATCTTGTATCCACCGTCCCTGGGCATCACGCAGCAGACGTGCCACCGGACAGATCTGATAGTCACCGTTTTCCTGAATATCCAGTCGCAGCGTCAATTCATGCGACATGACAGCGACCTGTTTTTTGTCATCGCCATACTGGTTTTGGACATCCCGCCAGGCCTGACGATAGCGTACCGGACGTTCAGCCCATTCATCGGGCTGCAGGCAGTTTCCGCCATTCGCGTAAACTTGTGGCAACGCCAGCATCACAATTGCTTCATTGGCGTCTGCCGGTAAGTTTGCCGACAGGGTCAGCGTTGGCGGCAGTAAATCTGCACAGTCGGTATCGACCAATATGCCATCCTGAAAACGGACATGCAGCCGCTCAGCTTTCAGACGTCCTTGTGCCAGCGCATCCTGTTCAAAGGTCGCATGAAGCACACCCCACGGGTGAAGTATGCCCATTTGCGCAATACATTCGTTTGTCCAGGCCTCAAAAGAGGCCTGTTGTTGAAACTGCTGTGGAGACACGAGGATTCCTCGTGTCCACAGCGGACGTTGAATCTTCATCGTGCCTCCGGGCTTCAGGCTTTCGCTTTAGGCATCTGAGAAACCAGTGACAGATTCACGTCCATCCCTTCCACCTGGAAGTGCGGTACGGCGTACAGTTTCACGCGGAAGAAGCCCGGGTTGTCTTCGATATCTTCTACGGTCACTTTGGCGTCACGCAGCGGGTGAGAGGCTTGCAGGTCATCGCCCGGATCGGTCATTTCAGTGACCAGCGTGCGGATCCAGGTGTTCAGTTCAAGTTCCAGCAGGCGGCGGTCTTTGGTGGTGCCGATGTTTTCACGCTGAATCAGCTTCAGATAGTGCGCGATGCGTGACAGCAGGAAGATGTACGGCAGACGCGCATTGATGCGGCTGTTTGCTGTGGCATCAGCAGTGTCATACAGCGCCGGTTTCTGTGCGGAGTTGGCGGAGAAGAAGCAGGAATAATCGCGGTTTTTGTAGTAAGACAACGGGATGAAGCCCAGGTTGGCAAACTCAAACTCACGGGTTTCAGGGATCATCACTTCTGACGGGATTTTCACCTGATTGCCGGTGCCGAGGTCATACAGGTGGATCGGCAGGTCAGTCACCGCACCGCCAGCTTGCGGGCCACGGATTTGCACGCACCAGCCGTTTTTGATGAAGCTTTTCACCATGTTGGCTGCAAACGAGAACGCTGCGTTGGTCCAGAGATACTTCTCGTGATCCGGACCTTTCACCTCTTCGACATAGTTGAAGCTGCGAACCGGAACGGTATCCGGGCCATACGGCAGACGACCCAGCACGCGCGGCATAGTCAGACCGATATAGCGTGAATCGTCGGAATCGCGGAAGGATTTCCACTTGATGTATTCCGCACGGTCAAAGTAGTTGCCGATGTCTTTAATCGCAGCCACTTCTTCCATGGAATCTTTCAGGAAGAATTTAGGACCGACGGCGCCAACGAACGGCATGTGCGCAGCAGCGGATACTTTAGAAATGTTACGCAGCAGTGCGACATCCTGGGCTGACGCATCAAACTCGTAGTTGGAAATCACAGAACCGATTGGCTCGCCGCCCGGTGTGTCATATTCCTGAATGTAAGTGTGACGGTACAGGCCGCTCTGGATGATTTCAGGGCAATCTTCGAAGTCCTGACGCAGGTCGTCTTTAGAAACGTCCAGCACTTCAATTTTGACGTTCTGGCGGAAATCGGTGCGGTCAACCAGGAACTTCAGACCACGCCAGCCGGATTCCACTCGCTGAAAATCAGGGTGATGCATCACAGCGTCGAGCTGACGGCTGATCTGATTGTCCAGTTCTGCAATATGGTGATCGAGCAGCGTTTTATCCAGACGCTCAACGGTCTGGCCAGATTGTTTCAGACGCTCAAGGAAGACCTGAACGGCTGCCGTCACGCGCTGATCGGCTGTCACATCAGCCAGGGCAGCGGTGTCCTGGAAATCATTCAGGTCGCCCAGTGAAGTCACCGGCGTCAGATTGATTTTATCAAACAGGGAAGCGTAAACGGTGCCCGCTTCAGGGCGTTCAAGAACAGTAGTCTGGCTTGAAGAAGAGTTTTCAGTATTGACTGACATAAGCATTTTCTCGCATTAATCCGTTAAGTGGAGGCCGTTATGCCTTGGGTGCCAGAGCGTTCAGTTCACTGCGAAGCTCATTGCTCAGGGACGGATCTTTAAGAATGGTTTCGAGTTCTTTGCGGAACGTTGCGTTGTCCAGAAGATTGGATTTGAGATCACGCAGCAGATTGCGCATGGCCAGCATGGCGCGCAGTTGTGGGATCTGACGGGCAACCTGCTCGGGTTCGAAATCTTTCATTTCGTTGAAGTTCAGAGAGATGTTTTCTTCGCTATGATCGCCAGCCAGCGTATTTTCAACGGTCAGATTAAGTGAAGGGCTGAACTCAGCCAGAACGCTGTTAAAGTTATTTTTATTGATGTTAACTTTTTCGCGTTCAGACAAAGGTCGGTCTTCTTTGCCATTGCTGTAGTCTCCCATTACCATTAATTTTAAAGGTAATTCGACTTTCTTCTGTGCGCCGCCCGTGTGGAGATCTAATTTAATATTAACGCGGGCTTTGGGGATTTCTTCCTGAAAACTATTAGACATGCCTATCCCTTACTGTGGAGTGATAAACGCTGCCAATGAATCTGAAAAATACATTGAGGCTGGCAACCCTGCCATAAAAATTTTTCCATGACGCATCATAATAACGTGCGAATAACTTCAGGGTCACAAGCGAGCTGATATTTTTCGGAGCATTTCGCAGTGTGTATTGAATTTATCTGAAAAAGTAAAATTTCAGATAAGTACCTGTCGCTGGCATTTTAGAAACATTAGTGATTCTATTGAAAATCATTATTTGTAACTAAGTATTACATCGCTTGGATCGCAGGATAACGGATCATCATATTGAAATATAGGAATTTTCCCTCAATTCCCGCGCAGGCGGCATGGGATAAGGCATTGAGGAAGATCGGTTTGTAGAAAAAACAATAAAAGCGCAAATTTCATTAGGATTAATAATGCAGAAAACACAGGAAATATCTGAAGTGAATTTATTTCATGAAAGTTTTTTCATTTTGTTGCGAGGGTTGATTAATAGGATTTTTCATATTTTTTTATAGGAATATTCATGTGTTGAATGATTGTTCATTTTGTATAAGGAGGGTGATATGAGTCTGGAACATCTATTTTAGATATTACTTAAGACTTTTCCTCCAAGAATAAATAACTTTACAGTTTCAATGTAAGAGAGTGGAGTGCTGTTTTCATTTACTTAAAAGTATAAGAAAATTTGTTAGTTTTATGCTGTGTCGGCAGTTGAAACCGCCTCTTCAGTGCAAGGCGGTATCAGATATAGCTAAAAATTTGATAGCGGGCCGATCACCGTCTGTTAAATTCCTGATAGGGTGAAGCAGTCATTAAACCTTTTAAGCCAAATGCCGATAAACAGATCCTTGCTCTGTTTTGAGAATCTACCGATGTCGCTTAAAAAGTCCTCTTTACTTGTTCTTGTAGTTCTTTTCGCTCTCTTTTTCACCAGTATGCTGTCAAATATCTGGTTGCTGACCCAAAGCAATCATTCTCTCGATGATGTCAACAAGGAGATCCGGGTGGTTCTGTCCGTGATTGATCCTATCAATCACAGCCGCACCTCGCGCGTTCGCGTCATGGAGTATATGAAGGAAATTGAAAGCGGCAATGGTCAGCAAACCGGCGCTGCGCTCGACGGCGTCAATGAGGTCATCGTGAAGGCCGATGCCGCATTTCAGGCCTATATAGATGCACCTAAACTGCCGGGTGAGGATGAACTGGCCCAGGCATATCGCGCCACGTATCTGGAATATCGTCAGAACGGAATACAGCCGCTGATCGATGCCGCTAAAGCGGGTGACCAGCCGCGGTTTAAAGCACAAATCCCGACAGTCATAAAACTCGATCGACAGTATGAAATCGTACTAGATAAAGTGCTGGCGCTGCACGAGCAGTACGCCAGAAATCTCAACAATAATGCGCAGGATAATTTCAAATTCGGTATCTGGCTGACCATCGGTTTTGGTCTGCTATTCCTGATCATCATTATTGGCGTGGTGATTTTGCTTAAACGTTTCGTTCTGACGCCGCTTCTGAATTCCCGCGATCATTGCCGCCAGATTGCCGAGGGTTATCTCGATACCCCTGTGCCGGTCAATGCCCGGTCACGCAGTGAAATTGAAGAACTGATGCATTCTATTGAGCATATGCGACAGTCGCTGACCCGGATTATCGGGCAGGTACGCGACACCAGTCATACCGTTGCTCATGCATCACAGGAAATTTCGGCTGGGAACATTGATCTGGCTTCCCGCACCGAACAACAGGCAGCAGCACTGACACAAACCGCGGCCAGCATGGAAGAACTTGGCGCGACCGTAAAACAAAATACCGAGAATGTTACCCGTGCAAGTGGCCTGACACGTGAAGCCGTTAAAAATGCGCGTGCAGGTGAAAAGGTGGCACAGGATGTGATCGGAACGATGAGTCGTATTAACAGCAGCTCTAAGAAAATCGAAGACATAACAGGCGTCATCAACAGCATTGCGTTCCAGACCAATATTCTGGCACTCAATGCGGCGGTTGAGGCGGCACGTGCCGGCGAGCAGGGGCGTGGATTTGCGGTGGTTGCCAGCGAGGTCCGCAGTCTTGCGCAACGCAGTGCTGTCGCAGCGAAGGAAATTGAAAGTCTGATCTCTGAATCCGTTGCCAATATAAAGGAAGGATCTGAACAGGTATCCCGTACCGGGGATTCTATCTCGGCAATTATTTCTTCCGTGACTCAGGTTGATGTGCTGATGGAACATATCTCGACCGCATCTGATGAGCAAAGCCGTGGGATAAGCCAGATTGAGCAGGCTGTGACCGAAATCGACGGCGTAACTCAGCAGAATGCGGCGCTGGTGCAAGAATCCGCAGCAGCAGCTGCCTCACTTGAAGAGCAGGTGTTATATCTGACGCGGTCTGTCTCGGCCTTCAGGTTGGCGACAGCGTAACATAGCCCATCAGTTCAGGGTGTTTGCACGCAAATACCCTGACGACTAATTTGATTATTATATTTTTATGACCGAGTATATTTTGAATGTTATTAGGAGAACTTTTTATATAAATAACTATTAATTAACCCCCCCCAAAAAATTAAACTCTGCCTATTCAAGTAACTTGTATTGCTTATCATAATTTTCGGTATATGATGCGTGACGTTAATAATGAACTTCTGTATATATTTATCTGTCGGATTGATGAAAGACTTATTATATATTGATGCCATCATTATTAGCTAGTGATCAATCCTTACGTATATAGGGAAGTGCATATGTATAATACTAAACACGTCATACCCATGCTTGCGTTAGTCATAACATCTACGTTTGCTGCGTCGGCAATGGCGGTCGATGGAACTATTACTATTAATGGCAAGGTAACAGATACTACCTGTTCAATTGCTGTTAATGGTGGAAGTGAGGATGCGACCGTGACATTACCTACTGTTTCAGCAAACAGTTTGAAAGCGCCGGGGGAAACTGCCGGTGCGACACCTTTTAATATCTCACTGACAAGTTGTTCAGGTACGGCTTTAGGCACGGCAAGCACTTATTATGAACCCGGTACTTATGTTGATAGTGCCACCGGCCGTCTTAATATAGATACCACCGCGTCGGATGCAGCAAAAAATGTTCAGGTTGAATTATTAAATGCCAGTATGGAGTCAATAGTCGCCGGATCTCCGGTAACAGATGGCCAAAATGATATTCCGGTTGATATCAGCGCTGGCAGCGGGACATTGAATTATTTCGCCCGCTATTATGCCACCGGAGTTTCAGAAGCAGGAACAGTGACCACGCAAGTTGATTACACCATGACATACGAGTAACCGATAAAAAGGGGTGAAGCAGGAATTTCACCCCTGTTTCAATAATGAGGAACTCAGGGATGTGTAAGTCTATATTCATCAGTATTATTTTAACCTGCTTCTTTTCCTGTAAAGCGTATCCGGAAGTTGTCATTAACGGAACGCGGATTGTGTTCCATGCTCAAGATAAAGAGTCAGTAATACAATTAATGAATAAGGGTAAAAAACCCTATCTGGTACAAATGTGGATGGATAATGGCAACCCGAAAGCCCGGCCCGGTGAAGTCAATGTCCCATTTATTGTCAATCCTCCTGTCATTCGCATCGATCCAGAGAAAGGTCAGGCGATACGGCTGATGGCACTGAACGGGCATTTACCACAGGATCGGGAATCGCTGTTCTGGTTTAATCTTTTGGAAGTGCCTCCAAAGCCGACACAGAGGATTCAGGCAGGTGATAATGTATTGCAAATGGCATTTCGTACCCGGGTTAAGTTGTTTTACCGACCAGATAACTTAGTACCTTCGCCACTTCAGGCTTATAAACAGTTAAAAGTATCAGTGATTGGCAACAAACTAACAATTATCAATCCTTCACCTTACTTTATCACTTTCAGTAAGCTGGAAGTCAGACACTCAAAAACATCACCGGTACTTTCCCGTGTGGAAAATTTTACGAAGAGAATGGTTGAGCCTGAAAGTGAAATAGAATTCAGTCTGAAGTCGAATGAGAATAAAGATATACGGGGCGAAAAGTTATTCTATAGCATCATAAATGATTATGGCGGGGAATCAGTCAATGAACAGATATTATGAAATGATATCTGGCTCGCTTAAAAATTCATTCACCATGGCGATATTAAGAAGAACAGCTTGGTCTGCACTGCTGTTCTCTCACGTCGTCTGTTATGCAGGTTCTGATACGGTTATTTTTAACAGTGCATTTATGCGGTCAGCAATAGACGTTAATGATTATGCGCAAGGAAACCCTGTACTACCCGGAATACATCGGGTTGATCTGTATATAAATGAGAGGTGGAAAGGGCGTGCAGATGTTAATTTTTCACTTCCGGATAATCAATCAAAAATAGCCCATGCGTGTTTCAATATAAAATTGCTATCAGAGTTGGGTATTGATAGTGAAAGACTCGATGAAAAAGTCGTTTATCAGCTTAAAGATCCCCATCAATGTGCTGATATTAATAAATTGCTTCCCGGACTCGATGCCAGTTATGATGTTACCACTCAACATCTTAATGTGACAGCGCCGCAGATCTATTTACTTCGCCATGCCAGAGGGTATGTCAGCCCCGAACTTTGGGATAAAGGTATCACAGCGGCAACATTAGAATATGATTATAACGCCTATTATTCAGAAATGTCAGAAACGCAAAGTATCTCTACTCAATATCTCGGACTTCTCGGTGGTATAAACTGGGATGTCTGGCGTTTGCGATATAAAGGGTCTTTTAACCAGAGCGATGAAAATGGATGGGAATATGATAACGCCAGCACTTATCTCGAACGTGCGATAGTGCCGATACGCAGTATGCTGGTGATCGGTGAATCTATGACGGAAGGACAGGTCTTTGATAGCGTGGGGTTTCGCGGGGCCATGCTGGCATCCGATGACCGGATGTATATGGACTCGCAGCGCGGATACGCACCGGTGATCAGTGGCGTGGCGAATACTACGGCATTAGTTCAGATTTCACAGCGCGGCACGCGTATTTATGAAACCACGGTTCCACCTGGCCCGTTCGTCATAGATGAACTGTATCCGACAGGCACTGGAGGAGATTTGCTGGTCACAGTGAAAGAAGCGGATGGCAGCGAGCGTAGTTTTACCGTGACCTATGCGTCGATCGCTGAACTATTAAGGCCAGGGACAACCCGCTACACACTGATGAGCGGGACTTATCGTAATTCGACCGCGAATGAAAAACCCCTGATTGTGATGGGCACTATACGGTACGGTTTTACCAATCTGATCACGGGTTACGGAGGTGTATTAGGGGGAGGAGAGTATCAGTCGGTGGCCGGGGGGATTGCACTGAATACTTTGCTGGGCGCGATATCTTCGGATATCACTCATGCCCGTACTCAGTTACATAACGGAATCTCAAAAGAGGGGCAAAGTTACAGTTTGGCTTTCTCAAAAATACTGCCAGTGGTGAACACGAATATCACGCTGGCAAATTATCGTTATTCAAGCGCCGGTTACTACATTATTGATGATGCAATGTTGATACGGGACCAGCAAACCTCTGCCGGAAACGCTTTTTATTCCAGCAGTATCAATCGTAAAAATCGTGTGCAGATCAGCGCAACACAGGATTTGTCGGAGGTCTGGGGAACATTGAATATCAGTGCAAGCACCCAGGATTACTGGAACAGAGGCGGGCGTGATACTGAATACCAAATGGGATACACCAACACTTTCTCATGGTTCAATTTGAATATTAATGCCAGCCGTACCCGGGATCTGGTGAAAAATATCTGGGACAACAAAATTGCCTTAGGCATTTCACTACCTCTGGGTAGCAGCGCAAATTCGGCTTATTTCAATTCAACCTATGTACAGGAACGTGATCATCAGGGGATTCAGAATTCGGTCTCGGGTTCCGCTGGCGATGAGCGTCAATATACTTACAGTGCTTTCGGCAATGCAGATCATTATTCATCGATGGGTAACCGCAATACCGCAGGCGCCAGTGGGAACTGGAATTCACCTTATACCCGGTTAGGAGGAAGCTTTTCAGCCGGACAAGGCTACCAGCAGTATGGGGCAACGCTTTCCGGCGGCGCAATTGCTTACGGAAATGGTGTGGTGTTCACGCCGATAATGGGCGACACCATGGCAGTTGTGGAAGCGAACCATGCCAGCGGCGCGAAAGTGGCGAATAATTCAAGCCTGGCTTTGGATAAATCAGGTAAAGCCGCAGTGCCTTATTTAACACCTTATCGGCAGAATAGCATCGAACTGGATCCAAAGGGGCTTTCCAATGATATTGCTCTCGACGTCACCCGCCAGAATAGCGTTCCGACGGCCGGTGCGGTGGTGTTGTTGAAATATGAAACGGATTTTGGTTATTCCGCTTTGTTGCAAATCAGCTCGGTTCGTAACGAGGAAATTCCGTTTGGCACGCCTGTTACAGATGAGAAGAACGAGAGGGTTGGATATATCGCACAAGGAAGCCAGAGTTTTATTCGGGTAAAAAATAGCGAAGGGAAACTAAATGTGAAATGGGGAAGTTCGCCGTCGCAACAATGTGAATTATTGTACCAGCTGCCCGCTGATAATCCGTCAGAGGAAGATAATCTCAGGCGTGCGAACGTGGTGTGCCAGTAAAAAGGGTAGAAATGTTATGGCAAAAATTTTCAGGTCAATCCTCTTTATCGCGTTCGCCGGTATAAGTCATCCGGTATGGGCGGATGGTACGTGGGTTAATTGCAACCGGACAAGTTCCTATTACCAGTATTTCTCTTCAACCACCATTCAGATTGGGAAAGATGCTGTTGTGGGAGATCTACTGGGCGGGTGGATAACATCATCAGATCCGAGCGTGTGGACTTGTGCGCAAAGAAGTTCCTCTCAGACGATTTCACCGCAACTCGCGGTTCAGGGTTATCCTCCTTACCCCATCTGGAATACGACGACGACAGAAGGCCAGGCCTACAGCGTTTATAAGTCAACGGTGAAATCCGGACTGGGGTACATCGCCCGCTGGCGTTATACGGTGAAAGGGCAAACCAGTGCCTGGTATCCGCTGACTGTAGCTGGTGGTATTTATCAAACACCAGCAGAACTCTTCCCTGTCACCTACGACAGCGGACGTTCATTTAATATCGGGGTTGATGTACAAATTCGTTTTGTAAAGACAGCAAATACGCTGACTGCGGGTACTACGCCTGTTTTTGATCCGATGTATACACGGCATTACCAGTTTTACAACGGTGCTTCCAGCACTGGTGGGGGTACTTATATGATTGCAGAGTTTCTTGCGGGTGGGCTGGTCATTAATACCACGGGAGGCACCTGTACAACACCTAATGTGGATGTGACACTCCCGCCAGCCGCGCGGTCTGACTTTAGCGGTCCAGGCTACACAACATCCAGAACAGACTTTAAGCTCAATTTCACGCAATGTCCTGCTGGGCTGGCCAGCATCAGTTATTCGTTTATGCCAACAACAACGATTAAAAATAATTCACAGGGAGTGTTTGCGCCGGACAGTACTTCAACGGCAAGCGGCGTCGCATTGCAAATGCTCACGGATCAGGACATTCCCGTGACGTTCAATACGGATTATCTGCTGACCAGTTATGATTCAGGAACGGCCAATACAAATTACTCTGTTCCTCTCAGGGCAGGTTTGTATCAAACAGAGAATACTGTATCTTCCGGCAATGTGAGTGGTTCAGTAACTTTTACGCTGAAATACAAATAACTAACAAAAATATTTTTTCTATGAAAATCCTATCTTCATTACCCTGTTTTATTTTAGCTTCAGTATTATTTTGGACAATGACTACAGAACAGGGAATAGGTGAAACTTACATTAACCGAACACGGTTAATATTCAGCCAAAAAGCAAATGATGAGTCCATAAGCATTATCAATGAAGGGTCGAAACCTGCACTGATGCAATTATGGATTGATAAAGAAGAGCCTGAAGAAAAACCTGAGCATATTTATGTTCCCTTTGTTGTCTTGCCGCCAGTAGCAAGGCTTGAGCCAAAAAGTTCGCTGGGTATACGTGTATTGTTTACCGGTAAAGGGCCTACCCTTACGGCTGATTCGGAGTCCTTGTTTTGGCTGAATGTTCTTGAAGTTCCGCCGAAAATGCCAGTGTCGGAGGATAACCCTGTGTTACAAATGGCCATCCGCACCAGAATTAAAATTTTCTATCGTCCCAATACTCTGGGAGATATAACCAGCAGTGACGCGGTAAAAAAATTACATTTTTCATACGTCAAAGATTGCAATAAGTCCCGACTCCAAATTGAAAATCGTTCACCGCTGTACGTGACGCTGACACAAATAAAATATGGAGAAGCGCATTGGGAAAATAATTTACCTCATGACGGAATGATCGCACCATTCAGCCATATCAGTCTCCCTGTTATTCAATTTACTCACAGCCGAAAATTGTCGATGACCGTCAGTTACATTGATGATTACGGTGTCACAAGTGAATATCAACCTGCAGAAATTGAATAAAACAGAAGCGATTATCCAGTGACCTGCATCAGGATAACTGGACTGCTTGTCCAGTTTGTAGGTTTTTTAACCCGTCAATGACGTTATAAATCCTTCTGCTAACTCCTTTATTTTTCCTTATAGATTGCCGCAGTGACTCCAGACTTAATAGGTCTGGAGTCATAAACCTTTTGCCTAAGATCCTATGACTTGTTATAAAACCGCCCTGTGATTTTTTCAGGTGAAATAGGGCTGATGAGCAACGCGGTATCCGGAACGATCAACGAAACACATTTTGCTGCCGAGAATGTTGGCCGGCATGTGCTTGCCTATCTTCAGAATGTGAAAATGACGCCGCTCGCAAAGCTGGATGATTTTGACGAAGAGGGTAACGCGACGGTCGGGCAGGTGATCAATGTCTGGATCCGGCTTTCATTGATCCTGACACGCCGTCGTCCGGAAATTGCCGTTTCCTCTTTAATGAAACATGTCCTGCCGGTGATTGGCGATGTGCCACTCAACAAAATTACCCGCCTGCGTCTGAATCGCTTATTCAATGTGTTGTTAGCGGACGGAAAAATTTCCGAAGCCAAAAGGGTATTTGCCCTGTGTAAGCAATTTTTTGGCTGGGCGGAAACGCAGGGATATCTCGCACATTCGCCCTTGAGTTCCATGAAACGCCGTGACGTCGGGGGAAGAAATACGCCGCCCCGCGAGCGGGCATTAACCGATGCTGAAATCTGGATTTTCTGGCATGGTCTTGATTTATGGGATATTTCGGAACAATGTCGCTGGGCGCTACGCCTTTGTTTACTGACTGCCAGGCGTCCGGATGAAATCGTACGTGCCAGAAAAGAGGAGTTTCACCTGCGAATTGGCGTCTGGCGGCAGGGCACGCGTAATAAATCAGCCCGCGATCATAGCCTGCCCCTGACATCTTTAATGGTGACCTGTGTGGAAGCATTGTTGGCGGCCAGTCCAAAAAATAGTCCGTGGCTGGTTCCGTCGCCGCTTGATGCACAAAAACCGTTATCGCGGGGCGCCGTCACTCAGGTAATCCGCCGTATGTTACGTGCAGAAAGAGGGCTGGGCATTGAGCCATTTGCAACACGGGATTTGCGCCGGACGGCCAGATCCAAATTATCCTCCCTGAATGTCCCTAACGATGTTGCCCGTAAAATCATGAATCATTCGCTCGAAGGTATCGACCGTGTTTACGATACCCACGACTATCTGCCGCAAATGAAAAAGGCGCTGGAAGCATTTTCTGACAATATTCAGGGCATTATCAGCGCGCCGGATTACTTCGATTTGCGCCATCAATTTGAGGGTGAATCCCTGCAAGTTCCTGCGATATCGCTGCTTTATATGGAAAGATAGGCTTTTTTTTCGAAATAGAAATATCTGCAATTTTTTGTGATTTAACGATTAACAGACCGGCCCGCACGCGCCGGAAATAAGCCGCTGATATCAGCTGCTACACTTGAGTATTGATTTGGCGTTGCCAGAGGACAGAGGAATTAATGATGCTTTCACAACCAGAGAACGCAAACGGCTTGCCGGAACCGACGCAGACAGTTTTACTAAGCACAGGAACGGCGGAACAAAAACGTCAGGAAATACGTGATTACTATATTCAGACCTGGGAACTGTATGAAAGCCTGTTCGATTGTCTGGCGGACGAACGCGCTTACTTCAACAAAGCGATTACCCTGCGCCATCCGCTGATTTTCTATTTTGGTCATACCGCCACTTTTTATATCAACAAGCTTATGGCGGCAGGTTTAATTCCTGAGCGTATTGATTCCCACATCGAGGCAATGCTGGCGATTGGCGTGGATGAAATGAGCTGGGACGATCTCGACGATCAGAACTATCACTGGCCATCTGTCGCCAATTTACGGACATATCGCAACAAAGTTCGCGAAGAAGTGCTCGCTATTATCGATACGATGCCGCTGAGTTTACCGATCGACTGGAGCAGCCCGGCGTGGGTGATCCTGATGGGTATCGAGCATGAACGCATCCATCTTGAAACGTCCAGCGTACTGATCCGCCAGTTACCGGTGGAATGGGTCAAACCTCAGGCACACTGGCCTGCCTGTGAACTGGCAAGACATGACCGGAAAACGGTGCCTGAAAACGAAACAGTAGCCGTTAAAGGTGACGTTGTCACACTAGGTAAGCAGGACGACACGTACGGCTGGGACAACGAATACGGCACGTCAGAGCATAAAATTCAGGCATTTAGCGCCAGTAAAATGCTGGTGAGCAACGCCGAATTCTATACTTTCGTCGAGGCGGGCGGCTACCAGAATCCTGAATGGTGGGATGAAGAAGGTGCAGGATGGCGTGAGTTTGCGCAGGCAGAAATGCCGACATTTTGGGTCGGTTCGCCGCGTGAACCTGAGCAACTAAAATTACGTCTGATGACTGAAGAAGTGCCGATGCCGTGGGACTGGCCTGCAGAAGTCAATCAGCTTGAAGCGGCGGCATTTTGTCGCTGGAAAGCGAAACAAACCGGTGAATCTGTTCAGTTGCCGACCGAAGCAGAATGGATGATTTTACGTAATCAGGTGCCTGGCGATCAGCCAGACTGGCAGACTGCGCCGGGTAACATCAATCTGGCCTGTTGGGCTTCTTCTTGTCCGGTAGATCATTTCGCACAGGGCGATTTTTACGATATTGTCGGGAACGTCTGGCAATGGGCATCAACCCCCATCAGCGGGTTTGATGGTTTCCGTGTGCATCCGTTATATGACGATTTTTCGACGCCGACTTTTGATGGTAAACACTCGATGATCAAAGGTGGAAGCTGGATTTCGACCGGTAACGAGGCATTGAAATCTTCCCGTTACGCGTTCCGCCGTCACTTCTTCCAGCATGCAGGTTTCCGTTATGTGGTGTCCAGTCATCAGGAACAGATCACGGTGAATCCGTATGAAACCGATGGTTTGGTGGCTCAGTATCTGGATTTCCAGTACGGTCCGCGCCACTTTAACGTGCCAAATTACGCCGAACAACTTGTTGATATAGCTGTAAAAAATGTCAGTCAGAAAGGCAGGGCGCTAGATATCGGCTGTGCGACCGGCCGCGCCAGTTTCGAGCTTGCACGTCATTTTGATGCTGTCGTGGGCATGGATTATTCCGCGCGGTTTATCGATGTCGCTCTGGCTTTGGCGAGAGGCGAAGCTTGTCGTTATGTGATCCCGGAAGAGGGTGATCTGGTCGATTATTGTCAGGCGACGCTGACAGAGGTAGGGATCAATACGCAGCAGACAGAACGTGTCAGTTTTGTGCAGGGTGATGCGTGCAATCTTAAACCGCAGGCTGAATTGTATGATTTGGTTCTGGCGGCAAACCTGATTGACCGTCTGCGTGAACCGGCGCGGTTCCTGAAAGATATCACACCAATGATTCGCTCAGGCGGATTGCTGATGCTGTCATCGCCGTATACCTGGCTTGAAGAATTCACTCCAAAAGAGAACTGGGTAGGGGGTTTCCGCGAGAACGGTGAAGCAGTGACTACCCATCAGGCATTGCGCCGCCTTCTGGCCAGTGATTTTGAGGAAATTCAGCAGCCAAAAGATGTGCCATTCGTTATCCGGGAAACTGCTAGAAAATTCCAACATACCGTGGCGCAGTTGACGATATGGCGTAAACGATAACACGCTTTTTGAGAACTCAGGCGTCGCTATGCGACCGCTTTTTCATGTCTTCGGAGATCATATTGGCAAGAGCTGGTGTTCATTCTCTGATAGACAGATAGTTAAAATGAAGCTGAATTAGTCACTGTTGTTGATGTTTGAAACAATTAGAATGTTGTAACTAAAGCCATGGATTAAACCATTTACCCTTCAACCAACAGCGGGCTCGCGTCACACTAGCTTTGAAAGCAGCCGCTCTGGTTCAGCGCCGCCGTCAGACTGTCGAAGGTTGGCGAACCGCTGGACCACAAAGTAGAATCGGGCCAACGGCTGTGTGAAAAAGAGTGGGGATCTTCGCGAACTCTCGCGCTTTGGTGTTCGTGAATTCACAAATACTCAGGCAGCTTGGGCAAGGAAAGCCGACTAAGTGCATCATAGATACGTGAACAAACGCAGTTGAACAAGCATTAAAATTAGTGGGTTATCTCATCGTGACAGGTAACCGCAATGAGAAGGTGCCTGCGAAGGTAAGATGAAAAAGTTTTATTAATTACCTGTAGACGACTGGTCTAATAGCTGTTAGCTTACACACATGGCACGGCGACTACGCGACAGAGCACAACAGCCGTTCCGGTATAAAGAAACAGCACGCAGAATTGGCCTGAATAGCAGGTACGGGTAAATTTTTTATTTAAGAGATAACTAGACGACCGGTCTAATTCAACAATCAATTTTAAATACAGGAAATTAATCATGTTTAAAAAATCATTGACTACTCTGGCTTTAAGCCTGGTTTTGTCTGTTTATGCTCAGTCTTCAATGGCGGCGCCGGTAAAAAACATCGTTCTCGTACACGGTGCTTTTGTGGATGGTTCAGGCTGGGATCCAGTGGCCCGCATTCTGAATAAAGCGGGCTACAAAGTGTCGATAGTTCAGGAGCCGCAAACCTCGCTGGCTGATGATGTCGCGGCGACTCGACGCGTTCTGGCATTACAAAGTGGTAAATCACTGCTGGTTGGCCACAGCTACGCCGGGATGATCATCAGTGACGCGGGAAATGCCCCCTCTGTTGCCGGTCTGGTTTACATCGCAGCGTTTCAGCCTGAGCAAGGTGAATCATTGCTGAGTCTGGCCAAAAAATATCCGCCAGCCGCTCAGTCAATTACTGAAACGCCAGATCATTTCCTTTATATCAAACCGGAAAATTTCCACGCTGACTTTGCCGCTGACTTTGCCGCTGACTTGCCCGTCAAAGAGACAAATTTGTTGGCGCAATCTCAAGTCATGACCGCAGTAGCAGCATTCGCTGCCCCGGCAGGCGTTCCGGCATGGAAAACGAAGCCTAGCTGGGCCGTCGTGGCGACGCAGGATCGTGCTATTAATCCAGAACTGGAGCGCTTCATGGCTAAACGTGCGCACAGCACCGTCACTGAATTGAAAGGCAACCATGCCATTTACGCATCACAGCCGGAAAAAATTGCGGCGGTGATCGAGAAAGCGGCAGAAAGCTTATCTCAGTAAACACCAGGTAAACGCTTTCCTGGGCAGTCATTCTTTCAATGACTGCCCAGTGTAAAAATCAATATACGAAGAAAAAAACCTTTAAATCAACTGCTCCGCCCATGAGGCGCTGCCAACAGAAAAGAGAATAAAGAGATGAAAACTATTCAGGTGAAAGACGGTTCTAAGATTGCATATAAAGACTTTGGTAAAGGACAAACCATTATTTTCTCCCATGGCTGGCCATTATCAAGTGATGCATGGGACGCGCAAATGTTGTTCTTCGGTCAGCAGGGGTTCCGTGTCATCGCTCACGACCGCCGCAGCCATGGCAACTCGAGTCAGACGTGGGACGGCAATGATATGGATACCTACGCTGAAGATTTATCATCACTCATCGAGCAGTTAGATCTCCACGACGTTGTTCTGGTTGGGCATTCGACCGGCGGCGGTGAAGTCGCACGCTATATCGGTACGTATGGCTCGGCACGCGTCAGCAAAGCAGTACTTATCGGCGCAGTACCTCCGGTTATGCTGCAAAGCGAGAACAATCCTGGCGGTCTGCCTGTGGAAGTGTTTGATGGCATCCGTGCTGCGGTCGAAAAAGACCGTTCACAGTTCTACAAGGATTTGACCACGCCGTTTTTCAACTACAATCGTTCCTCAGAGACGCCTTCTGATGGTGTGAGAGAAAGCTTCTGGCTTCAGGGAATGAAGGGAGGGATTAAAGGTCAATATGACTGTATTAAACAGTTCTCTGAGGTTGATTTCACTGATGACCTTAAGAAAATCGATGTGCCAACCCTGATCATGCATGGTGATGACGATCAGATCGTTCCGCTGGCCGACTCTGCCATTCTGTCCGCGCAACTCGTCAAAGATTCGCAGCTCAAGGTCTATCCAGGATTTGGCCACGGGATGACAATCACCCAAGCCGGGACGATTAATGAAGACCTGCTGCGATTCATTGAAGAGTAATACGATGTGGAGAAATCTACCAATAAGCTCTACTAAAATGGAATGTTTATAACTTGCCTGCAGACGACTGGTCTACGTTTAGATTGTTAATCTAAAATTCAGGAAGTTTATTATAAGAATTGTCATGAATTAAGAAGTTTGCTACATAACTGTTGACGAAGATTAGCGGCAACGCTCTATAAGGCAGAGGGTACCAGCGGTGTCTGCTGAACGTTTTAAGAAAGTATTAAGAAACAAGCGTGTTGTTATATAAATGCCGGGCATCATCGCCCGGCATATTTTACACTGAAAATAACATTATTTATCAGTCGGGCCACAACCACCGATCATTTTAGAAATTGAAATGGCAGGGTGAAGTAAGTACATGTAATCACAGTTCTTTTCTTTATTATAAACGCTACCAGTACAACCCGAAAGCGTAGAGACCACAGCAGCCAGGACAAACAACTTGACTAAAGACTTCATGTAAAATTCCTTTTCAAAAAAGTTGATTAATATTTATCGCACTCGCAACCAGGCGAGCGGCAGCAATATACCTTTAATTACCAATAAGAGACAAATTAAAAATTAGTTTTATTCCATTCATCATGCCAATATTAAATACACACGCAGCCATATCATTCATTAAAATGATAACTCACAGTGGATATATTATTTTAATTACAGAGCACCTGGCATATACACATAAAAAACAGTTCTAATCATAAATAATGAGGCTATTACACCTGAGTTCATTTGTTTGCGTGATGAGATGTGTGTGCCATATCCAACATGTCGTGAGTGACTATTTCCTCCTCGGAGGGCTGTTTTAGCAGATCATTTAATGACAAACTGCCACTTTTACGCAATGGGATAACAGCTGTCTGATGAATGCGCGTTTTTGTACTTTTTGTTTTGCGTTGTTCTTCGCTAATTTGTTCTCAGCAAATGTAGCCGAAGCGTCCCCGGCAGGTATAAACCAGTCGCAATGTGTGGCCCTAAAAAATTCCCGCATCGATGCTGCCAAAATAGGTTTACCAACCCGCGGCGCGCTGGTGACCAATGTTGCGATGGCAGGTCATCCCGGTAATCAGCACTGCAAACTCGAAGGACTGATTAAACCCATTGATGTGACAGCACCTGATATTAATTTTCAGCTTTACCTGCCCCTCATATGGAATGGTAAAGCCCTGCAACTCGGCGGCAGCGGATTCGACGGTGCCGTTAAGGATGCGGATACTGCCCGGCTGGCGCCAGCCGCTACACCCGGCGCGCTGAAACAAGGTTACGCGACTTTTGGCAGCGATTCCGGGCATCAGGGCGGCGTATCCGATGCGTCTTTTGCTCTCAACCAGGAAGCCTGGGATAATTTTGCCGGTGCTCAGATTAAGAAAACCCACGATGTCGCGGTCGCACTCATCACACAAGCTTACGGTAAAAAACCCTCGCGCCTGTATTTTCAGGGCAATTCTCAGGGTGGACACGAAGCACTTGCTGCAATTCAGCGCTTCCCTCTCGACTATGACGGCGCGATCGCCATTCATCCGGTTTACAACGTCGTCGAATTGCACATGGCGGGTATCCGTATCGGGCAGGCAATTTACAACACGCCGGGTGCGTGGATTTCACCGGCAAAAGCCGCGCTGATTGCCAACGCCGTGACCGGTGCCTGCGATAAACTGGACGGTCTGGCCGACGGCGTGGTCGCCAATCCTGATGCCTGTAGTGCGACATTTAAAATTGCGCATCTGCGTTGTCCGCAGGGCAAAGATACCGGGTCAAATTGTCTTTCAGACACGCAAATAGCGCTGGTCGACCTGCTGAATAAGCCCGTACAACTTGGCATAAACCTGCCTACCGGCGATCACTTTGCGCCATGGCCGATATTACGCGGTGCTGACGCTTCCGCGCTGGTCAGCGTATTTGGCTCCGGCGCAGACAAGCCGAAACCCGAAGCCACAAATATCATTATTTCCTTTCCTTATATGATGGGCGATCAGGCCGTCCGTTATGAAGTCATGCGTGATGCAGATTATGACTCCCTGGGATTCGATCCTGCTGCACACCAGGCGCGCCTCAAAGAACTGGCCTCGCAAGTCGATAACGCCGATGCGAACCTCCGCACCTTTGTGCAACATGGCGGTAAGTTACTGCTGATGCACGGTACCGCAGATATGGCAGTACCACCGGGGAATACCGTGGCGTATTACGAAAAACTGAAAGCGGAATTCGGCGAGAAAGAGCTCCGTCAGTTTGCACGCTTCTACCTGGCACCCGGCTTTACCCACAGCAGCGGAGCTTTTCGTGCGAGCTGGGATTCACTCGGCACGCTGGATAAGTGGGTCGATCATGGGATCCCACCCGGACAACAAGTTATGATTGATGTCAACAAAGCGACGGCTGGACGCGAAATGCCCTTATGTGATTACCCGTTGTATCCGAAATATAACGGGCAGGGTGATATCAGGTCAGCGTCGAGTTTTGTGTGTACTGATCAGTAAGTGGCCTGAACCATCAGGCTGCTGTCATTTTCGGCGAGTACAATTTTCACTGAGATTGCAAGACATTTACCTATATAAAATCACAGGTGAATGAACGTTCTCAAAAAATCTTGAACATCCGTCCAAGTCTTGGCATTATCCTCATCTGCCTACTCTGCTTCGGATTTTTCAGTGGTCTACCTGTGTAAAGAAGCCCGCCGCAATACCATTCTGGAAGCTGCTGCGCGAATTGCCCGCCGTGAAGGACTGGCCGCGACCACCGTTCGTCGAGTCGCGCAAGAAGCCGGTGCGGCCACCGGTCAGGTTCATCATCACTTTTCCAGCGCCGCTCAGTTGCGGGCTCAGGCCTATACGCAGGTGATGAAAATTCTCAAAGCCCAGCTTGAGGAAAAATCTGTGACGCTGACAGCCCGCGAACGGTTAAACCTGTTGCTGGTTGATCCGCAAGACGAAGAATCTCTGATGGCGATCCCTCTGTGGCATGAAGCCATGTTGCTGACCGAGCAGGAGCCGCTGATGAAAGCTGCATTTGCGCTTTCAGTGTCTGACTGGCATCAGCTGGTGTCTGATGCCATCAGCTTTGGCAGGAAGAAAGGGGAGTTTGTGCAGGGCGAATCGCCGGAGCATATTTCCTGGCGTCTGATTGGCCTGAGCAGCAGCATGGATGCCATGTCGCGACTGGAAACTCTCGGACTGAGCCCGACATGCGCGCAATACAACCTCGGCCGCGCCATTGAAAATGAGCTGTATGCTCATAACTCTTGCAGTAAGGAAACGACAGATGTTTAAAACATATTTGCTTCTCGGACTGGCTATTGTGGCGGAAGTCATCGCGACCAGCAGTCTGAAAAGCTCGGAAGGATTCACCCGTTTATGGCCAAGCGTCGTTACATTGCTGGGCTATACGATTGCCATCTTCTTATTATCTCTGACTCTGAAAACCCTGCCGACCGGTATTGCTTATGCCATCTGGTCCGGC
>NZ_JYDG01000061.1:0-6998 GCF_003263545.1 Rahnella sp. AN3-3W3 | reverse complement strand
CCACCCCAACCCTCCCCTTCGCAGGGGAGGGAGCCGACTGAGATTTGCCTGACCAGCAGACAAAAGGTCAAAGCCGTATTTTTCTTTCACCTCCACATGAAAACAAGTCAGTCAAATCACTTAACATCACCCAAACAAACCATTACATATTCCGCATACATTTTCGTTCTTTTATAAAGTACCATTAACATCATGAACACCATCCCTAATCCCCCTGTCTTTGACGGTCATAACGACCTGTTACTTCGCCTGTGGCTGCATGACGCAGCAGATCCTGCTGCTCAGTTTCTTGATGGCGCACTTGAAGGGCATCTCGATCTCAGGCGTTGTCGTCTCGGCGGTTTCGCAGGCGGTTTATTCGCCATTTTCGTACCACCTGCTTCGTATATGCCGCAACTGAAGCCAAATTCTCCGCCAGAACCGCATGACGCGTTAGCCATCACGCAGGCGCAGATTTCATTGCTTGAACGCCTTGAAACGCAGTCATCCGGGCGGGCAAAAATCTGCCGGACGGTCGCCGAAATCGAGCATTGTATGGCTCACGGCGTGCTGGCAATGGTGATGCATATCGAGGGCGCGGAAGCGCTGGGCGATGACTATTCACGGCTGGAACTCTGGTATAAAAAAGGGCTGCGCAGCATCGGGCCGCTGTGGAATTTACCCAATCAGTTTGGTACCGGCGTGAAAGGTGATTTTCCGGGTTCGCCGGATACCGGTGATGGCCTGACGCCCGCCGGGCTTGATTTAATGCGTGAATGCAACCGCAAAAAAATTCTGTTCGATGTCTCGCACATGAACGAAAAAGCCTTCTGGCAGACAGCAAAATTCAGCGATTCTCCGCTGGTCGCCACCCATTCCAATGTCCATGCGTTATGCCCGCAACCGCGTAATCTGACCGATAAACAACTGGCCGCCATTGCCGAAAGTGACGGCTTTGTTGGCGTGAATTTCGGCACCGCGTTTCTGCGTGCCGATGGAAAACGCAACGGCGACACTCCAATCACCGAAATTGTTAAACATCTTGATAACCTTATTGGTAAACTGGGCGAAGAAAATGTCGGTTTTGGTTCGGATTTCGACGGTATCAATGTGCCGGACGCGCTGGGTGATGTCGCCGGACTGCCCGTTCTGTTGCAGGCCATGTCTGATGCGGGCTACGGCAAGCTGCTCATCGAAAAAATCGCGTACCGCAACTGGCTGAAAGTATTAAAGCAAACGTGGGGTGAATAGTTTTTCATCCGGCGTTTTGCGCTAATCCCTGTGGCTTACAGGGCAATATCGGTCTGGCACCATCGCAACATTTCTGTAGCCAAACCGGCGATATTTGACAATAAGCCGATCACCTGCCGCAATGAAAGTGGCAGTGAACTTAAAACTGTAATCACCAAGAGGACGTTATCATGTGGACTAAACCTTCTTTCGAAGACCTGCGTTTAGGCTTAGAAGTGACGCTGTACATTTCTAACCGCTAAGCCCTTATGCCCACGGTTCGCTGTGGGCATCTTCCTTCCCTTTCCCCTGGTTCACACATGCAAATTATCGTACTTGGTTCAGCGGCGGGCGGCGGCTTCCCGCAGTGGAACTGCAATTGCAGCAACTGTCAGGGTGTGCGCAATGGCACCATGAAGACCTCAGCGCGCACGCAATCTTCTATCGCCGTCAGCGACAACGGCACCGACTGGGTGCTGTGTAACGCTTCGCCGGACATTTGCCACCAGATTGCCGCCACGCCCGAACTGATTAAACACGACGTTTTGCGCGGCACCGCCATCGGTTCCATCATCCTGACCGACAGCCAGATTGATCACTGCACCGGTCTGCTGAATTTGCGCGAAGGCTGCCCGCATCAGGTGTGGTGTACGCCTGAAGTCCACGACGATCTCACTACCGGCTTCCCGATTTTCACCATGCTTTCGCACTGGAATGGCGGCCTGCAGCATCACGCTATCGAGCCGGAGAACAGCTTCTCCGTGGCCGTATGCCCGGATCTGAAATTCACTGCCATTCCGCTGCTGAGTAACGCGCCGCCTTATTCGAAATACCGCGGCAAACCGCTGCCCGGCCACAATATCGCGCTGTTTATTGAAGACACGAAAACCGGCACCTCGCTGCTGTACGCACCGGGTTTGGGCGAACCAGATGATGAACTGATGAAGTGGCTCAATAAAGCTGACTGCCTGCTGATTGACGGCACGCTGTGGCAGGACAACGAGCTGGCGACCACCGGCGTTGGCCGCAATACCGGCAAAGACATGGGCCATCTGGCGCTTGCCGAAGAACAGGGGCTGATTGCCCTGCTTTCTTCCCTTCCGGCGGAACGCAAAATTCTCATCCATATTAATAATACCAACCCGATCCTCAATGAATCCTCTGCCGAACGGCAGGCGCTGACGCAGCAAAATATTGAAGTCAGCCGGGACGGGATGCGCATCAAACTTTAGGTAAATACGATTATGACGACTTCTTCACACCCGACGTCACCGATGACGCCGCAAGAATTTGAACAGGCGCTGCGTGCCAAAGGCGCGTTCTACCACATCCATCATCCCTACCATATTGCGATGCACAATGGTCAGGCGACGCGTGAGCAAATTCAGGGCTGGGTAGCGAACCGGTTCTATTATCAGACCAGCATTCCGCTGAAAGACGCGGCTATTATGGCCAACTGTCCGGATCCCCTGACCCGCCGCAAATGGGTGCAGCGTATTCTTGATCACGATGGCTATGACGGCAGTGAAGGCGGTATCGAAGCCTGGCTGCGGCTGGGTGAAGCGGTCGGTCTGGATCGTGATGTGCTGCTGTCAGAAGAAATGGTGTTGCCGGGCGTGCGTTTTGCCGTCGATGCTTACGTTAACTTTGCCCGTCGCGCGGTCTGGCAGGAAGCGGCATGCAGCTCGCTGACTGAACTGTTTGCCCCGCAAATCCATCAGGCGCGTCTCGACACCTGGCCGCAGCATTACAAATGGATCGAGGAAGAGGGTTACGGCTATTTCCGCAGCCGTCTGAGTCAGGCGAATCGCGACGTCGAACACGGTCTGCAACTGGCGCTGGAATACTGCGATACCGTTGAAAAACAACAGCGTATGCTGGAAATCTTGCAGTTCAAACTCGACATTTTGTGGAGCATGCTCGATTCCATGACCCTGGCTTACGAACTTAACCGCCCGCCGTACCACAGCGTGACGCAACAGGCGGTCTGGCACAAAGGACGACTCCTTTGATCACCATTACCGAACACTACACGCCGATGTTTCGTCGCGGCTACCGCATGCAATTTGAAAAAACACAGGACTGCCACGTGATTTTGTATCCGGAAGGGATGGCGAAACTCAACGACAGTGCGACGTTTATTTTGCAACTGGTCGACGGCGAGCGGACGATTGCCAATATCATTGATGAGCTGAATGAGCGCTTCCCTGAAGCCGGTGGCGTGAATGATGACGTTAAAGATTTCTTCGCTCAGGCCCATGCACAAAAGTGGATTACCTTCCGTGAACCTGCTTAAACCTGCGGTCAAACCGCCACTGTGGCTGCTGGCCGAACTGACTTACCGCTGCCCGCTGCAATGTCCGTATTGCTCGAACCCGCTCGATTTCGCCAAACAGGAAAAAGAACTGACCACCGCCCAGTGGATCAAGGTGTTTGAAGAAGCGCGGGAAATGGGCGCGGTGCAAATCGGTTTCTCCGGCGGCGAACCGCTGGTGCGTAAAGACTTGCCGGAGCTCATCCGCGGTGCGCGTGATCTGGGTTTTTACACCAACCTGATCACCTCCGGGATCGGGCTGACGGAAAAGAAAATCGATGCGTTTGCACAAGCCGGTCTGGACCATATTCAGATCAGCTTCCAGGCCAGCGACGAAGAGCTGAACGCCGCGCTGGCGGGCAATGCTAAAGCTTTCCAGCAAAAGCTGGCGATGGCAAAAGCAGTAAAAGCCCACGGTTATCCGATGGTGCTGAACTTCGTGCTGCACCGCCATAACATCGATCAGATCGACAAAATTATCGACCTGAGCATTGAGCTGGACGCCGACGATGTCGAACTGGCGACCTGTCAGTTTTATGGCTGGGCGCAGCTGAACCGCGAAGGGTTGCTGCCGACCCGCGAGCAGATCGCCCGCGCCGAAGACGTGGTACATCAGTACCGCGAGAAAATGGCCGGAACCGGTAATCTGGCGAATTTGCTGTTTGTGACGCCGGATTATTACGAAGAACGCCCGAAAGGCTGCATGGGCGGCTGGGGCGCGATTTTCTTGAGCGTCACTCCAGAAGGCATGGCGCTGCCGTGCCACAGCGCCCGCCAGCTGCCGGTGGAATTTCCGTCGGTACTGGAAAATACCCTGCAAGAAATCTGGTACGACTCCTTCGGCTTCAACAAATACCGCGGCTTCGACTGGATGCCGGAACCCTGCCGTTCCTGTTCTGAAAAAGAGAAAGACTTTGGCGGCTGCCGCTGTCAGGCGTTTATGCTGACCGGCAATGCCGACAATGCCGATCCGGTGTGTTCCAAATCTGAACATCACGGCATGATCCTCGCCGCACGCGAACAGGCGAACTGCACCAACATTCAGATCAATCAGCTACAGTTCCGTAACCGCGCGAACTCGCAACTGATCTTCAAGGGCTGATGCGCTGATGCTGCCTGACGTGCAGTCACTGAGGCTGGCAAACGGCCTGCGGGTTAACATGCTTCACGACCCACAGGCCTCGCGTGCTGCCGCACTCATTCATTTGAATGCCGGAAGTCATCACGAACCGCCCGCGTTTCCCGGTCTGGCGCACCTGTTCGAGCACGTCGTGTTTGCCGGTAGCCGTGAGTTTCAGGGCGATGAACGGTTGATGATGTGGGCGCAGGCGGAAGGCGCAAAACTCAACGCCACCACGCACGCGAATGCCACGGCATGGTTTTTCGACATGACACCGGCAAAATTTGAAGCGGGTCTGGCGCGGCTGGTGGATATGCTGGCGCAGCCGTTGCTGGCAGAGGATTCGGTCAGGCAGGAAGTGTCTGTCATTGACGCCGAATACAACATGCTGACCGGCCATGCAGACTCGCTGTGTGATGCGGCACTGAGTCTGGCGTTTAACACTCCGGCGCGGCTGCACGATTTTCACGTCGGTAGTCGTGCCTCTTTCGGCGAGGATATTCCCGCACTGCAACGGGCGCTGACGCACTATCATCAGCAATTTTTCACCGCAGACCATATGACGCTGTGGCTGCAGGGCCCGCAATCTTTCACAGAACTGACAGCGCTGGCAGAACGTTACGGCAATGCCTTTTCAGCCCGCAACGGTTATCAGCCGGCGCCCGCTCAGCCTGTTGTATTACGCGACGAACGCCATCTTCAGCTGCGTCTTGACGGTTCACCGCGGCTGCGTTTTTCGTTCCCGGTCACCCCTTGCCCTGCCCTGACCTTATTGCGTCAGCTACTGACAGACGAGGCAACGAATAGTTTGCTGGACATCCTGCGGACGCAGGCGCTGGCCGATGATGTGCGGGTTTCGCTGCCGTACGCATCCGGCAGTGGCGATATTCTCAGTATTGAATTTCTCGTCTGCGACACTACCTCAGCAATTCGTGCCCAAATCGAAACGCTGTTCTGCCTGTGGCTGCAACAGATCCGCGATTTAAGCGCGGCACATCTGCAACATTATTCCGCCCTCGCACAGCACGATTTCAGCCGCATAACGCCGCTGGATCAACTGCGCACGCGAACACTGGACTTTCCGCCCGCCGCGCAAAATGGCTGGCAAACATTACTCGCTGAGTTGCATCCGCGGAACATGACACGACTGTGGATTGCGCCCGATATTTTGGGGCGAAGTACGCCCGCACAAGGTTTCAACCTGCCGGTGTGTTTCGATGAGTGGGACGTAATAAGTGACAATGTCATAAAATCATCTTTTGCTTTTTATCTCCCACCTAATGGAATTGAGCACAAAACAGACGAAAGGGTTCACACCACCGGCGCGCCCCTGACCTTACATCAGGCCTGTATCGCCCGTGCCTGTCTGCGCGCCCTTAGTGCGCAATCTGCTCATGAGGGCAATTCGCTGGTCTTTACGCATGTTCAGGGAAATGGATTATTGCAGCTCAGCGGGCCACTGGAATGGGTAACACGTACGCTCTCCACAGCACGTGCGCTGTTGCGATCGCCCTCGGCTATAGCGCTGACGCACGGCGAACGGCTTTTTGAACAGGAGCAACGCAAGGCAGAGTCGGAGATTGCGATCCGTACGCTGCTGGCGAAATTGCCAGAAGTGATCAGCGAATCGTCAGAAAAGTTACATGAATTCGTAACCGCCGGTGACGACGCGGCGGTACTGGTGTTCAGGCCGCTGACCGAAAACACCGCCGTATGTCTGGCCGCCACGCAGATTCTGGCGTCTTTTCTTGAGCCACTATTCTTCCAGCAATACCGCGTTGAAAAGAATGTTGGCTATGTGGTCAGTTGCCGTTTCCATCAGACCGCGCGTCAGTCCGGGATTTTGTTTGCCTTACAGTCGCCCGCCTATGATGCACAAGCGTTGCTGGGGTTTATCGATGCGTTTATCGCGCAGATCCCCGCTTTGATTGACGGCATCAGCCCGCAGGCGCTGGAGGAGAAACGCGGCGCGCTGCGGGAGTCGCTGCGAGTCTGGCCTGTCGACAGGCTGGAAGCAGCAAGGCAGCAATGGCTGAGGGAGTTTGCGGCTGCGCCGCCGGTAGATGAGACAGCCATTGCTGAAGTCACCGCGGAGTTACTTAAGGCTTGTGTACGGGCGCGCGGGCGGGAAGCGTGGCGGATCAAGACCATAATTTAACGTCAAAACCGTGGGTTGCCACCCACACTGGCCTTAAGGGTGGCTTATCGCCGCCACCCTTAAGAATCCCGGGCTCTTTAACTGCGCGCTATCGCAGTCAGACATGTTTCAGCCACCACAGCGACAGGCTGGAAATCTTGCCGCGTAGCGGTCCCTTCTCTCGGTCCTGGAGCCATGGGTCTCCAGGCCGCTCCGTT
>NZ_JYDG01000060.1:0-39424 GCF_003263545.1 Rahnella sp. AN3-3W3 | reverse complement strand
TTGAGCACGCCAATCAACTTATTTAAAAGATGAAAAATAGTCTGTCTTTGAATTTAAGATCGTGCGGGCGATTCAGAAATTTTGCTGAACGGAGCGGCTTCGAGACCTATGGCTCGAAGACCGAGAGAAGGTATCGCGCAGCGGCAAGATTTCCAGCCTGTCGCAGTGATACCTGAAACATAGTGTCTGGCGGAGCGCGCAGTGAAAAAGCGGGGGAGTCCAGAGGGCGCGCGCTTACGCGTCCTCTGGTCGGTGTGGGCCGACGCCCACGACCTTAGGTCAGTTTGGGCGGCGAGCCCAATGTCTTGATGTTGAAGGCTAAAAGCTAAAAGCTAAAGGCAGGCATGGGCAGCAGCCCATCAAAACTCAATCTCAATATCCCCAACCGGCATGCAACAACACGGCAAAATCTCGCCGTCAGAGATGAAAGCTAAAGGCTTCTCACTGTACTCAACGACACCGTTGATCAGCTTCATCCGGCAAGATCCGCAATAACCTTCGCGACACTGGTATTCGACTTCAACCTGATGATGTTCAAACACTTCCAGCAAATTCCGGTGCTCTGACTTGCAGGCCAGTTGCTTGCCATTTGCTGAAAGTGTGATGGTTCTGTCCGTCATTTACAGCTCGAAATCACTCAGGTCGTCTGCGTGAACTTCAGAATCAATCTGACCCACGAGATAGGAGCTGACTTCCACTTCCTGCGGCGCAACCTGCACGTTATCAGACACCAGCCAGGCGTTGATCCACGGGATTGGGTTAGAGCGGGTTTTGAATGGCGCGTCCAGACCCACAGCCTGCATACGGATGTTGGTGATGTATTCCACGTACTGACACAGAATGTCTTTGTTCAGGCCGATCATCGAACCGTCTTTGAACAGGTATTCCGCCCAGTCTTTTTCCTGCTGTGCCGCGAGCACGAACAGGTCGTGACATTCCTGCTGACATTCCAGCGCGATTTCTGCCATTTCCGGGTCGTCCTGACCTGAACGCAGCAGGTTCAGCGCGTGCTGAGTACCGGTCAGATGCAGGGCTTCGTCACGGGCGATCATCTTGATGATTTTCGCGTTGCCTTCCATCAGTTCACGTTCAGCGAACGCAAATGAACAGGCGAAGCTGACGTAGAAACGGACGGCTTCCAGCGCGTTCACGCTCATCAGACAGATGTAGAGTTTTTTCTTCAGCTCGCGCAGGTTTACCACGACCGTTTTGCCGTTGACCTGATGCGTACCTTCGCCCAGCAGATGGTAGTAGCTGGTCATCTCGATCAGTGTGTCGTAATAACCCGAGATGTCTTTCGCACGCTTGAGGATCTCTTCGTTGGTGACGATATCGTCAAACACAATCGCCGGATCGTTCACGATGTTACGGATAATGTGCGTGTAAGAGCGTGAGTGAATGGTTTCTGAAAACGCCCAGGTTTCGACCCAGGTTTCCAGCTCAGGAATAGAAATCAGGGGTAACAGTGCCACGTTCGGGCTGCGACCCTGAATGGAATCGAGCAGCGTCTGGTATTTCAGGTTGCTCAGGAATATGTGTTTTTCGTGATCCGGCAACGCCTGAAAATCGATACGGTCGCGGGAAACATCAATCTCTTCCGGACGCCAGAAGAAGGACAGCTGCTTTTCGATCAGTTTTTCAAAGATTTCATGCTTCTGCTGGTCGAAACGGGCAACGTTAACCGACTGGCCAAAGAACATTGGCTCAAGAAGCTGATCGTTTTTATTCTGGGAAAAAGTACTGTAAGCCATAACTTCCTCGACATTCTCGGCAAAAACCCCCTGACGGGGGTTTTGAATAATATATTTAGTTAAAACAGATGATTAGATTTTGCAGGCGCCGCTTTCGCAGTCGTCAGCCACGTCGGCTTTCATATCTTCCTGCACATCATCAGCACCGTCGCGGGTGTTCTGATAATACAGCGTTTTGACGCCAAATTTGTAGGCTGTCAGCAAGTCTTTCAACAACTGTTTCATCGGCACTTTACTGTTCGGGAAGCGCGACGGGTCATAGTTGGTGTTAGACGAAATCGCCTGGTCGATGAATTTCTGCATCACGCCAACCAGTTGCAGGTAGCCGTCGTTGTTCGGCATATCCCACAGCAGTTCGTACTGATCCTTCAGACGCTCATACTCCGGCACGACCTGACGCAAGATCCCGTCTTTCGACGCTTTAATACTGATATGGCCGCGCGGTGGCTCGATACCGTTGGTAGCGTTGGAGATCTGCGAGGAGGTCTCGGACGGCATCAGCGCAGATAGCGTGGAGTTGCGCAGGCCGTGCGTTTTAATGCTTTCACGCAGCGTATCCCAGTCCAGATGCAGCGGCTCGTTGCAAATCGCATCCAGATCTTTCTTGTAGGTATCCACCGGCATGATGCCCTGTGAATAAGTGGTTTCATTGAACCACTGGCACGCGCCTTGCTCTTTCGCCAGTTCGTTCGACGCTTTCAGCAGGTAATACTGAATGGCTTCAAACGTTTTGTGCGTAAGATTGTTTGCGCTGCCGTCGGAATAACGCACGCCGTTTTTCGCCAGATAGTAAGCGTAGTTAATCACGCCAATACCCAGAGTACGACGACCCATCGCGCCACGTTTTGCGGCTTTAATCGGGTAATCCTGATAATCGAGCAGGGCGTCGAGGGCACGAACCGCCAGAACTGCCAGCTCTTCCAGATCGTCCAGGCTTTCTATCGCGCCGAGGTTGAAGGCAGACAGCGTACACAACGCGATTTCGCCATTTTCGTCGTTAACATCGTCCAGCGGTTTGGTTGGCAGTGCGATTTCCAGACACAGGTTGGACTGGCGAACAGGCGCGATAGCCGGATCAAACGGGCTGTGCGTGTTGCAATGGTCAACGTGCTGAATGTAGATACGTCCGGTAGATGCACGTTCCTGCATCATCAGGGAGAACAGTTCAACCGCTTTCACTTTCTGCTTACGGATGCTGGCGTCCTGCTCGTATTTTTCATACAGACGCTCGAACTCGTCCTGATCGGCAAAGAATGCATCGTACAGGCCAGGCACGTCAGACGGGCTGAACAGGGTGATGTCGCCGCCTTTCACCAGACGCTGATACATCAGTTTGTTGATCTGCACGCCATAGTCCATATGACGGACGCGGTTGCCTTCAACACCACGGTTGTTTTTCAGAACCAGCAGGCTTTCGACTTCCAGATGCCACATCGGGTAGAACAGCGTCGCTGCGCCGCCACGCACGCCACCCTGAGAACAGGATTTCACCGCGGTCTGGAAATGTTTATAGAACGGGATACAACCGGTGTGGAACGCTTCACCGCCACGGATCGGGCTACCCAGCGCACGGATGCGACCGGCGTTGATGCCGATACCGGCACGTTGGGAAACGTATTTCACGATGGCGCTGGAGGTGGCGTTAATGGAATCCAGGCTGTCGCCACATTCGATCAGAACACAAGAACTGAACTGACGGGTTGGGGTGCGCACACCGGACATAATTGGCGTAGGCAGAGAAATTTTGAAGGTAGAAATCGCGTCGTAGAAACGTTTGATGTAATCCAGACGGGTTTCGCGCGGGTAGCCGGAGAACAGGCATGCCGCGACCAGAATGTACAGGAACTGTGCGCTTTCGTAGATATCGCCGGTCACGCGGTTCTGTGCCAGATATTTCCCTTCAAGCTGCTTAACCGCCGCGTAGGAGAAATTCATGTCACGCCAGTGGTCAATAAAACTGTCCATCTGCTCGAACTCTTCAGTCGTGTAGTCTTCCAGCAGATGTCTGTCGTATTTACCCATTTCAACCATGCGGGTCACCTGGTCGATCAGTTTTGGTGGTTCGAACTGGCCGTAGGCTTTTTTACGCAGGTGGAAGATAGCCAGACGTGCAGCCAGATATTGATAATCCGGTGCATCTTTAGAGATCAGGTCAGCCGCTGCTTTGATAATGGTTTCGTGAATGTCAGCGGTTTTGATTCCGTCATAGAACTGGATGTGTGAACGAAGTTCTACCTGAGAAACTGATACGTTTTGAAGACCTTCCGCTGCCCAGTCAATGACACGGTGGATTTTATCAAGATTGATGCGTTCTGTGCGGCCATCACGTTTAGTTACAAGCAGACTTTGGTTCATTCGGGGCGATACCTCAAAGGTTTATAAAGGGTCTGACCTGGCCGCGTAAAACACGCGCAGCAGCACAAGAGGTCCCTAGTGTGCTGGTCAGGATATAAACACAATATATTGTGGGTTTGTTATTTTCTGATGACAAGATAGTGACTGAATGGCCCTTTTGCAAGTGAACAAAACGGGCAGATTTGTGGATAAGTTGGGGAGAAATTTTTGAGCCCTGCCTGAAGAGTCCGCCATTGCTGGCGCGACAATCCTGTCAATATCTGAGATACGATTTTCTTATATTTTTAAGAAAGGTGATCGACTGCCGGTTTATTAAACGTTAGAAAAAAACGCTATATTGATCTGGATAACTATTCTAAAAAATCATGTTGCGGCGTCCCCGCGAACCAACGCGTTAAAAACTAACGTTTTAACCCTTTCATGCCCCATTCCTTAACGCAAATCCTGCCCATCAGGCCGAAAAAATGACTTGCAACTGTTGACGATTTGGCGTTACAGCATTGCCAGCAAGGCGCACCGGGACAACATCAGAACCCATCTTCTGGTCACTTTCTGAAAGATGCACTTTTGAGAAAAATGAGCCGTATTATAAATACATATCATGAATAAATGATGTTGTTTGCATATTCTAAATTTATCATTAAGTGGCCTCCCGGCACTGTGCATATTACTTTCGCTCCTCTTTCATCAGGTGCGGGATTAGAATTTCAATGGTCTTCAATAAAATCACGGCGTGTTTATTTTTAGCCTTTAATTTATTGCCTTTTTCAGAGGCGGCTTTTGCAAAAACTCTCCCGACCTGTTCAGGGTTACAAATTACTGAAAGTTGCAATGCCACGACTACCACGCTTGAAAATAAAACCCTCAATAACTATACCGTGGCTGACGGGGCTGAGATGCAGTTCGCCGGCCTGAACGGTTCAGGCTCCTCGGGCGGTGCCTTCCACCTGGGAAACAGCACCACACTGGAGATTATTCCTGAGAGCACCACCGGTTACAGCGTATTTACCGGAAACAGCAGTTCGGGAAACGGCGGCGCGATCTTTGCGAAAGAAAACTCGACGGTATATTTAGAAAATACCCTGTTCATTGATAACGTCGCCCATGATTACGGCGGTGCAATATATATGAATGGCACCAATGATGAACGCGATGTTGATCTAGCCATTACTAATGCCGTGTTTTCAGGGAACATTTCCAGTGAAGGGAAAGGTGGTGCTATTTATTCTCTTAATAATAAAGTTCAGCTGACGAATGTTTTATTTGAGGATAATCAGGCGAAAACTAGCAAAAGCGCCAGTTCGGGCAATGGCAGTGGCGGCGCTATCGACGCGACTGACAATACCTCCGACTCTCACGGCAGCATGTTTATCACCAACAGCGAATTTACCGGCAATCAGGCCGAAGGGCAGGGGGGCGCTATCTATACCAGCAGCGCGTCTACGCCATTCCTGGTCGATATCAGCATTGATGAAAACTATGAAGATAACAATGGTGTGGCTTACTACCACGACAATGTCGCCAATAACTATGGCAATGACCCGGTGTCCGCGGGTGGTGGGTTTATGTATCTCGGCCACAGCGAGGCTGATTTTGACATTGCCGCAGATAAAACCCTGATCATCGGCAATACCGCCAACGACGGTGCGCTAGATTCGATAGCCGGTTATGGTGCGATTTTCAAACGCGGTGCGGGTGAACTGGTGCTTAATGCGGATAACAGCGGTTTTACCGGTGTCTTCGACGTTTTAGAGGGCACGGTTACGCTGGGCCGTGATGACACGCTGATCAATGTCGGCGATACCAACTGTCAGGAGGCGGCAGATAACTGTCACGGCATAGTGTTAGGTAACGATAATTATGTGAATGACACGGCAATACTGAATGTTGGCAGCACACAGCAAACCTTTAAAAATGCCTTTATGGGGCATGAGAACAGCACATTGAATATTGATGCTGGCGGTAATGCCAGTGTTAACAGCGGCTACATGGCGGGGACAACCACCGGAGCAGGCGACCTGACCGTGGCAGAAAACGGCAGTTTCACCCTGACCGGCGCGCAGTCTATGGGGCTGGATGGCGACATTGTGGTGGAACAAAACGCTGTACTCAGCGTTCAGGGCAATGCTGAAGATTTAGCGATATTGCAGGCCGATCCGCAGTCTATTGTGCTCAACGGCGGTGTGCTGGATTTGTCGGACATGACCACCTTCAACGGTGAAGCGAATCAGACTAACGATGGCCTGATGATTACAGGGTCCGGCGGTACGGTAATCGGTAATGCTGATCTGGTGACGCTCGGGGCGGGCACCGGTTATCACATTGGTGACGGTACCTCAGCCGGTGACGGTGTGTATGTGGTGATTAATGCCGGAAACGGACGCGTCACGCTGGCAGATAACAATGCTTATATGGGCACGACGCAGATCGCCTCCGGCACTTTGCAGGTCACCGCTAATTCTCAGCTTGGCGATGAAGCCTATAACCGTCAGGTCATTTTTACCGATCCGGCACAGGCCAGTACGCTGGAAGTTGCTGCTCCTGGCGATGGCAGCGGGCAGGTCGATACCACATCAGCACAAACCGGTAAGGCGCGGGATATTGAAATGCGGGCCTCAGGAACCATGCAGGTGGATGACGGCGTGACCACCCAATGGGGCGGCTTAACGGCTGACAGCACCGGCGGGCAGGCGGACGTTAACAGCACGTTCACCAAAACCGGTAACGGTACGCTGATACTCAGTGATTCAGGCAGCAGTCATTCCGCTGTGCGTGTCGAACAGGGCAGCTTGCAGGGCGGCGCTGAAAATATTATCGCTGACGCCTCTTCATTGTATGTCGGTGAAAATGCCGCGTTTGTCACCGGCATGGATCAGCAGATGCGAAGCATCGATACAGACTCCGCTGGTACGGTGTTGATTTCCGACAACACTCAGCTGGTCCTGACAAATCAGGACACTTCCTCGGCGCTGGATGCCAGCCTTTTTACCGGCGCGGGCGGCACGCTGGTGAATGCCACGTCCGGTATGGCGTTGCAAGGCACGCTTAACACGAATATGTCCCTCGACGCATTAACCTATTTATCCGGCGTGACGGTTAACGGCAGCCTTGATAACAGCGCAGGAACCGCCAGTCTGGAGAATGGCAAGGCTGGGGATACGCTGACGGTCAACGGCGATTACACCGGCGGCGGCACCGTGGTGCTGGAAACCGAGCTGAACGGCGATACATCGGCCACCGATCAACTGATCCTCAATGGCAATACCTCAGGAGATACCGCCCTGGCGATTGTGCCGGTCGGCGGTATCGGACAGGCCACGCAGAATGGCATCAAAGTTGTCGATTTTGTTGCCGATCCGCAAAGCTATAATAACGCAGCCGATTTCCATCTGGCGGGCGATCAGCAATATATCAATATGGGTGCCTACGATTATTCGCTGGTGCAGGATAATCAGGACTGGTATCTGCGTTCGCAGGTGGTGACGCCTGATCCGCAACCTGAGCCCGATCCTGATGTCCAGCCACAACCAACACCGCAGCCACAACCTGTGCCAGCCTCTGGCGGGGATGATTTTACCCCGGTGCTGAACCCTAAAATGGGCGGCTACATGAGCAACCTGCGCATTGCCAATAATGCGTTCAGCATGACAGCACAAGATCACGCCGGTGCGGCAGATGACAACATCAAATTGCGTGTGGAGACTGCGCATGAAAGTTCCACATTCAGCAACCAGATTGACAGCAGCAATGACACTACCGTCGCGCAGATCAGCGCTAATTTCCTGCGCGATAATGTGGGTGACGGCGAAATTCTGGCCGGTGTCGTCGGCGGCTACAGTAACAGCCACGGCGACAGCACCAGCGCGCTGACCGGGCGAAAATCAGATAATGATATTCAGGGATACGCCGCAGGGCTGACCGCTTCCTGGTATCAGGATGCGCAGGCGCATCAGGGAGCCTATCTCGACAGCTGGCTGCAATATGCCTGGTTTGATAACAGCGTAAGCGAAGACGGCACGGGCGACGATAATTATCACTCTTCCGGTCTTCTGGCCTCGCTGGAAGGCGGTTACCGCTTCACCCTGATGCAGGGAAATCAGTGGAACTGGACCTTGCAGCCGCAGGCGCAGGTGATTTATCAGGGGGTGAAACAGAAAGACTTTACCGCCTCGAATCAGTCGAAAGTGACACAAGAAGGCGATAATAACGTTCAGACACGCTTAGGGCTGCGCAGCGAATGGGATATTCATACGGCACCGGTGCTGCATCTCAAACCTTTTATCGAAGCGAATTATCGCCATAACAGTGCGGAAACAGCGCTGAATGTCGATGGCGTGAATTTAACCGACAACACCGCAAAAGACAGTGCGGAACTGAGTGCCGGGGTCAGCGGCAATTTGGGCGCAAATACCACGGTCTGGGGCAAGATCGGGCAACAGGAAGGGTCAGATGATTTTTCACAAACCGAAGCGTCAGTAGGTGTGAGTATTCGCTGGTAAGTCAGTGGAATAGCTGCAACATAAAAAAAGGGTACAGCGCAAACTGTACCCTTTTTTGCAGGCAAAATATTACAGTGCCTGAGTGTGGATCATGTAGTTCACATCTACATTTGGTCCGAGCTTGAAATGGTCGGTCAGCGGGTTGTAGTGCAGACCCATAATGTGACGCTCAAACAGCGATGTGCGGTCGATCATGCCCAGCAATTCAGAAGGCTTGATGAATTTCTTGATGTCGTGCGTGCCCTTAGGCACCATTTTCAGCACATACTCAGCGCCGAAAATCGCCATCAGCCAGGCTTTATTATTGCGGTTGATGGTAGAGAAGAACACATGACCGCCGGGTTTCACCAGACGCGCGCAGGCGGCAACGACAGAAGCCGGATCCGGCACGTGCTCGAGCATTTCCATGCAGGTCACCACATCATATTGCTGCGGATGTGCGTCGGCATGAGATTCTACCGTTTCCTGTACATAATCGACTTTCACGCCACTTTCCAGCGCATGTAAACGCGCCACCTGTAACGGCTCACCGCCCATGTCCAGACCGGTAACATTCGCACCTGCTACCGCCATGCTTTCACTCAAAATTCCGCCGCCACAACCGACATCCAGCACGTTCTTGCCGAACAGGCCATCAGCGCGTTCGAGAATGTAGTTCAGGCGCAGCGGATTGATACGGTGCAGCGGTTTGAATTCGCCTTCCAGATCCCACCAGCGCGAGGCGACGGCTTCAAATTTGGCGATTTCTTCGTGGTCGATATTTTGCGGTTTTGCAGACGGTGTGGTTGTCATGAGCGTGAGTAACTCCTTATCACTTGATTAGCGGATTATACATATTCCATCTGCTTTGGCTCAGTTTTGTCGTTTTGGTTAATGTTTATACGAAATGAAGCCCTGCGTGCAAAGGTTTGAAACGCGTTGGATAATAGTACGCAAAAGGGGGCGGTTGTTTTCCACGTTTGGCTGGTTTGTGGTATAGTTTTACACCTTTGCGCTATATATGCCTACGTGGGCAGCGGCCATGAATAATCAGTAGAGGGATAGCAGCTCCATGAGCGACCTTGCCAGAGAAATCACACCGATTAACATCGAAGAAGAGCTTAAAAACTCTTATTTGGATTATGCGATGTCCGTTATTGTCGGACGTGCGTTACCAGATGTGCGCGATGGTTTGAAACCGGTGCACCGCCGCGTACTTTTCGCAATGAATGTCCTCGGTAACGACTGGAATAAAGCCTACAAAAAATCGGCCCGTGTGGTCGGTGACGTTATCGGTAAATATCACCCACACGGTGATACCGCGGTTTATGACACCATCGTTCGTATGGCTCAGCCTTTCTCACTTCGCTATATGCTGGTGGACGGGCAGGGTAACTTCGGGTCAGTGGATGGCGACTCCGCAGCTGCCATGCGTTATACCGAAATCCGCATGTCAAAAATTGCTCACGAATTGCTGGCAGACTTAGAAAAAGAAACTGTCGACTTCGTGCCAAACTATGACGGCACCGAACAAATTCCTTCTGTTATGCCTACGCGCATTCCAAACCTGCTGGTTAACGGCTCGTCCGGTATCGCGGTAGGTATGGCGACGAACATTCCGCCGCATAACCTTACCGAGGTTATCAACGGCTGTCTGGCGTACATTGAAGATGAAAACATCAGCATTGAAGGGCTGATGGAACACATTCCGGGGCCAGACTTCCCGACAGCGGCCATCATCAACGGTCGCCGTGGTATCGAAGAAGCTTACCGTACCGGCCGTGGCAAGATTTATATCCGTGCCCGTGCTGAAGTGGAAGCCGATGCAAAAACCGGTCGCGAAACCATCATTGTTCACGAGATCCCGTATCAGGTGAACAAAGCCCGTCTGATCGAAAAGATCGCCGAGCTGGTGAAAGAAAAACGCGTTGAAGGTATCAGTGCGCTGCGCGATGAGTCTGACAAAGATGGCATGCGTATCGTCATTGAAATCAAACGTGATGCAGTCGGTGAAGTGGTGCTGAATAACCTGTATTCACTGACGCAACTGCAGACCTCTTTCGGTATCAACATGGTGGCACTGCACCAGGGTCAGCCGAAAATTCTCGGTCTGAAAGAAATCCTGTCTGCATTTGTTCGTCACCGCCGCGAAGTCGTCACGCGTCGTACCATCTTCGAACTGCGTAAAGCCCGCGACCGTGCTCATATCCTTGAAGCACTGGCCATCGCGCTGGCTAACATCGACCCGATCATTGAATTAATCCGTGCTGCACCGACACCGGCTGAAGCGAAAGCAGGCCTGGTCGCGCGCTCATGGGATCTGGGCAACGTGTCTGCCATGCTGGCAAGCGCCGGTGATGACGCAGCGCGTCCGGAATGGCTGGAACCGCAGTTTGGTATTCACGACGGGAAATACTTCCTGACTGAACAACAGGCGCAGGCAATTCTGGATCTGCGCTTGCAGAAACTGACCGGCCTCGAGCACGAAAAACTGCTGGATGAATACAAAGAGTTGCTGGTGCAAATCGCCGAATTGCTGTTCATCCTGTCCAGCCCTGACCGTCTGATGGAAGTCATTCGTGAAGAACTGGAAGCGATCCGCGATCAGTACAACGATCCGCGTCGTACCGAAATCACTGCCAATACGTCTGACATCAACATCGAAGACCTGATCAATCAGGAAGACGTTGTGGTGACCTTGTCGCATCAGGGCTACGTAAAATATCAGCCTCTGACCGATTACGAAGCGCAGCGTCGCGGCGGTAAAGGTAAGTCAGCAGCACGTATTAAAGAAGAAGACTTCATTGACCGTCTGCTGGTGGCTAACACCCATGACACCATTCTGATGTTCTCAAGTCGCGGACGTCTGTACTGGATGAAAGTCTATCAGTTGCCGGAAGCCAGCCGCGGTGCCCGTGGTCGTCCTATCGTCAACCTGTTGCCGCTTGAGCCGAACGAACGTATTACCGCCATTCTGCCAGTACGTGAGTACGAAGAAGGCCGTCATGTGTTCATGGCAACAGCGAGCGGTACCGTGAAGAAAACTGCACTGACCGATTTCAGCCGTCCACGCAGCGCCGGCATCATCGCCATCAACCTCAACGAGGGTGATGAGCTGATTGGTGTTGACCTGACTGACGGTAAAGACGAAGTCATGCTGTTCTCTGCGGCCGGTAAAGTGGTGCGCTTCTCTGAAGCAGCGGTCCGCTCTATGGGTCGTACGGCGACCGGTGTTCGCGGTATCCGACTGGGCGAAGGCGACAGCGTTGTGTCGCTGATCATCCCACGCGGTGACGGTTGTATCCTGACTGTGACAGAAAACGGCTTCGGTAAACGTACTGAGTCCACCGAATACCCAACCAAATCCCGTGCAACGCAAGGCGTTATCTCGATCAAAGTGAGCGAGCGTAACGGACCGGTTGTTGGCGCGATCCAGGTTGATGAAGCGGACCAGATCATGATGATCACCGATGCCGGCACACTGGTGCGTACCCGTGTTTCCGAAGTAAGTACTGTAGGTCGTAACACCCAGGGTGTTACGCTTATCCGTACCGCAGACGATGAGCACGTGGTCGGCCTGCAACGTGTTGCAGAACCGGTAGAAGACGAAGAACTGGATGGCGTAGCCACCGAAGCGGGCGAACTGGAAGCGGCACAAGCAGCCGATTTGCCAGACGACGCGGAAAGTGAAGACGATCAGCCAGCTGATGACGAAGAAGAATAAGTTTTCTTCTTCAGATGACAAAAGGGCATAACATTTGTTATGCCCTTTTTATTAACATCTTATTTTTTAGAAACTACCGCTTAGTGTATTCTGTTACCCAATCCGCTCTGAAGAGCCGCCAGAATTATGGTTAATCCTTGAAATATCTTGCTTCGTTTCGAACAACGCTAAAAATATCCCGCTATTTGTTCCGGGTGCTGGCGCTCATGTTGTGGACACTGGGTGTGTTGCTCACCACCTTCTATGTGCTCAATATTTTCCACAACAAAGAATCCGAAATCCGTGATGAAGACAACTTCAATTACGATCTCGCGCAGAGCTACATCAAGAATTCTAATGACGTCATGCACAGTATTAAGTTCATGGCGGAAAAGCGGCTTAGCGATTCAATGAACGGGCTGGATATCATCAATGGCATGATCAGCACCAAAAACGTTCAGCCGACGTATCTTTCCCTTTTCCCAGAGTCCGATTGTTCGCAGATTAATGACAGCTACCGCAACTCCCTGAGTACGCTCGGTAACATGATCCATTACTGGAAAGATAATTTTTCCGATGCGTACGATCTGAACCGGGTGTTCTTCATTGGCGGTGCGAATCTGTGCCTGGTTGATTTTGGTATCAGCAGTGAACCGTTCGAACGTGCCAGTCAGGATCAGCTCAAGTCACTGCACGAAAAAATTCTGCAATACCGCAACGGCAAGAGTCAGGACAAAGAAAACAGCCTGTACTGGGTGTCGCAGGGCAGCAATAAAGATTCCGGTTATCTGTATGTTCTGACGCCGATTTATGTCGGCAATAAGCTGGAAGCATTGATGGGCATTCAGCAAAATCTTCGTATGGAAGATTTGGTCAATCCGAATGCGCAACACACCTCCGTCACGCTGCTGGATGCGGACGATCAGCCGCTGCTCAACATTTCTGAGGATAACCGCGCCACCGCACCCATCGCCAATATCCCTGAAGAAAGTTCATTCTTTGGTTATGTGAATGGTTACAAGGATCTGGTCTATAAAAAGCCGCTGACGCCTTCCTCGCTGAGCGTGGTGTATTCGATGCCGTTTAATACCGTCATCGAGCGTTTTAAAATCCTGATATTCAACGCCGTGTTACTCAACATTTTCTCAGGCCTGCTGCTGTTTATTCTGGCCTGGGTTTTTGAGCGCAAAATGTTCTTACCTGCCGAGGAAAACGCCTTCCGTCTTGAAGAACATGAGCAGTTCAACCATAAAATCGTGGCCTCGGCACCGGTCGGTATTTCGATTCTGCGTATCAGCGATGGCGTCAATATTCTGAGTAATGAACTGGCGCATAACTACATCAATATGCTGACGCAGGAAGACCGGCAACGCATTACGCGCATCATCTGCGATCAGCAAACGAATTTCGTCGATGTCATCACCAAGAACAATAACAACATCCAGCTCAGCTTCGTGCATTCGCGTTACCGTAATGAAGACGTGGCGATCTGCGTGCTGATCGACGTCAGTTCGCGGGTCAGGATGGAAGAATCGCTGCAGGAAATGGCCAATGCCGCCGAGCAGGCCAGCCAGTCGAAATCGATGTTCCTCGCGACGGTCAGCCATGAATTACGCACACCGTTGTACGGCATCATCGGTAACCTGGATTTACTGCAAACGCAGGGGCTGCCGCAGGGCGTTGACCGGCTGGTGACGGCGATGAATAACTCTTCGGCGCTGCTGCTGAAAATTATCAGCGACATTCTCGATTTCTCGAAAATTGAATCCGAGCAGCTAAAAATTGAGCCACAGGAATTCTCCTGCCGTGAAGTGATCACCCATATTGCCGGTAACTATCTGCCGCTGGTGGTGAAAAAGCGTCTGGGGCTGTACTGCTTTATCGAACACAACGTGCCGCTGTCATTTAACGGAGACCCGGTACGTTTGCAGCAGGTTATTTCTAATATTCTCAATAACGCGATTAAATTTACCGATACCGGCTGCATCGTTCTGAATGTCAGAACCTGCGGGAATTACCTCGAATTCCAGGTACGTGATACCGGCGTGGGGATCCCTGAACGTGAGATCACCCGTCTGTTTGACCCGTTCTTCCAGGTCGGTACCGGTGTACAGCGCCACTTCCAGGGGACCGGTCTTGGTCTGGCGATTTGTGAAAAACTGATCAACCTGATGGACGGTGATATCGACGTTGAATCCGAGCCGGGGCTGGGCAGTTCGTTTACGGTGCGAATTCCGCTTTATAACGCCACGTTCCCGTCGGGCGAGCCGCTGGATGACTGGCAGGATAAAACGGTGTGGCTGGATGTGCGTAATGCGTATCTGGAAAGCTACCTGATGCAGCTGATGCGCTACAACGGTGCGAATGTTCAGCGCTGCGAACCGGGGCTGCAAAGTCAGCGTGAAGACGTGTTAATCACCGATACTCCGTTCATCCATAATGGAGAGCTGGCGGCGCAAATCGAGTTTTCTATCGATCATATCGGTCCGCCGGTCGAAACGCGTCCGGGTTACTGGGTTCACAGCACGTCAACGCCGCTGGAAATCACCGCGCTGCTGAATCGTATTTACCGCCTTGAGGCTGAAACGGAAGAGGGCATTCCGGCTCTTCCAGAAGCCACGGCGCAGGATTACAGCGATGTGACCTTGCTGGTGGTCGATGACCATCCGATTAACCGTCGTCTGCTTGCTGACCAGCTGGGAACCATGGGGTATATCGTGGTGACGGCGAATGACGGAATGGATGCGCTGGATGCCATGCGTGCGCATGAAATTGATATTGTGCTGAGCGACGTTAACATGCCGCGACTCGATGGTTATGGCCTGACGCAGAAACTGCGCGAACTCGGTCACACGCTGCCGGTGATTGGCGTTACCGCCAATGCGCTGGCCGAACAGCGTCAGCGCTGTCTGGAAGCCGGTATGGATAACTGTTTATCCAAGCCTGTCACACTGGAAACCCTGCGCGATACGCTGCGTTATTACAGCGCGCTGGTTCGCAGAAAGCGCGACAGTTAAAACACCAAAACAAAAGGCACCGCGAAGGTGCCTTTTTCATTTCTTAATCATTTAGACTGAAACGTTAGTCTTTATCCACCGGCTGTGAGCTGACGGAAGACAGGTAGTTCAGCAGGGCGATATCATTTTCAACGCCCAGTTTAAGCATCGCAGATTTCTTCTGGCTGCTGATGGTTTTAATGCTGCGGTTCAGCTTTTTGGCAATCTCGGTCACCAGGAAGCCTTCTGCGAACAGGCGCAGAACTTCGCTTTCCTTCGGAGACAGGCGTTTGTCGCCGTAACCGTTGGCGCTGATTTTTTCCAGCAATTTCGCCACGCTGTCCGGTGTGAACTTCTTGCCTTTCTGCAATGCAGCCAGTGCTTTAGGCAGGTCAGTTGGCGCGCCTTGCTTAAGCACAATCCCTTCGATATCCAGATCCAGAACAGAGCTCAGGATCGCCGGGTTATTATTCATGGTCAGAACAATAATGGATAACTGCGGGTAATGGCGTTTGATGTATTTGATCAACGTGATGCCATCGCCGAATTTATCGCCCGGCATGGACAGGTCGGTGATCAGCACGTGAGCATCAAGTTTGCTTAAGCTGTTAACCAGTGCGGTGGAGTCCTCGAACTCGCCTACAACATTCACCCATTCAATTTGTTCAAGGGACTTACGAATACCAAACAGGACGATAGGATGGTCATCAGCAATAATTACGTTCATATTATTCATGTGATTAGCTACCTTGCTGGAGCAGTCTGGAGACAAAAGAATCAATGTGATTGATGGTTTCAGTAATCTGTAAAGCATCGCCATCTGCGATGTATTGCTCTAACGATTCACACATTTGCTTGCCTGGGGTCAGGTTCAGCATAGCGAACACCCCCTTGAGACGATGTGCTGTTTGTGAAAGTGACGTGAAATCACGACGTTGGTTCTCATTATACAGTTTCTCAAGATCTTCCGGTACTGTCTCGACGAAAAGCTGATAGTAATCGCTTGATTTTAACTGCTTTTCATAATGGTCGAGAGAGTCTTCACCGGGTTCTTCGGATGAAACACTGTCATCGGAAACAGAAAATTGCTGTTCGATTAACAGTAGGGTTGCGTCAATCAGCGCACTGCTGATGTTGTAATTGACGCGAATATAATGCTTTTCAAGCTGCTGGAAACCTGACTCATCATCAGTCAGCAAAAGCGTAAATTTGTCACTGTTCTGCGGGTTATCTGTCAGTAAAACGTCGTATTCCCGCGCGACCTGCCGGTCATCAGCCACGATGCACACGGCACCATAGGCATTCATGGTCCGGGTGATAATACCGCGAACTTCTTCAGACGTGATGTCGAGCAAGACCGTCACATCATTCAGTAATTTTTCATGTTCAGCTTCAAGTTCATGCGCTTCCTGACGCTGTTTAACACGTACAGTATAGCGTGTACCAATATCAAGCTTGCTGCGGATTTCTAACTGGCCGCCAAGCTTTTTACACAGCTGATTACACAGGAAGAATGTCAGGCCGGAGCCGTGATTGAAACGGTCAACCAGTGTCTGGCTCAGGAAAGGATAATTCAGATTGCTTAATTCTTCCTTGGAAATTCCGCTACCGGTGTCGTTAATGTGGAAAATCAACTGATCCGGACGATCTTCGTCCTGTTCGCTGGTGAGTGTCACTTTACCCAGAGACGTGGTGACGATGGCATAATCGAGCAGCAGCGAAAGAATTTTCTTCACCGCCTGCACGTCGCCGATAAAGGTGGCTTCCGGGGCAATCTGGAAGTGATTGAGTAAGCCAAGACCTTTCTGGTTCAGGCGGGGCAGGGCTTCAAGCAACAGTTCATCAATCATGGCGGATAACAGATACTTTTCACCAGCAGGCTGCCAGTCTTGCGTTTCCAGCCGCGTCAGCAAGGTGATGTTATCCACCAGCGTCAGCGCATTGCGTGATTCATTGAGCAGCTTGCCTTCCAGCGTCTGGCGCGCTTCCGGGCTTTGCTCTTCCACCAGCGCCACCGCCAGTCCGTTCAGCTCCTGCAGTGGCTGATTCAGCTCAATGCCTAAATTGTGCAGCATCAGCTTGCGGGCCTGCAGGTTTTTCTCAAACTCGCGTTTTGCCTGTTGCAGCGTGCGGTTCACCATCACTTCTTTATCCTGATCATGCAGCATAAACAGGTAAGTTTCCGGTGAGATCTGACTGCGGATCATGCGGATTTCATAGACTTCGTTATTGACCGTGGCCTGAATGGTGCCGTGATGCTGTTCGGCCATATTGGCGATTTTATTCAGGCTCAGATGCGGCAACAGCTGGTCGGCAATTTTATTGCTCAGAACCACGCTGTGATTGCTGAAGTTATACACCAGCAAACCGAGCGGCAGTCCGGAGATGATTTCCTGGTTCAGCGCCTGCTGCATCTGCAACTGGGCAGCCATATTTTCGCTCGGGCGGATGTACTGATGGCGGATAAAGTAAATGCTGGCCATCGCCAGACCCATCAGGAACAGATTAATCAGGATCAGCCAGAAGTTATTGCGTGAAAGGTCAACGACCAGACTGAACAAGGGAACGTGATAGGTCAGCGACAGCGGCGAATTACTCAGCGGAACGTCAAACACCAGTGTCCAGCCTTGCATCACGATGCTGCTGGCCTCGGCGCTATCGTCTTCCGGATCGCCTTCATTTACCGCCGTGGTGTTACCGTTTAACTGGAAATTGTCCCGCGCCATGTTGTACGGAACCAGGTCAGTTATCGGCAAATCAAAGGCGATAACAGTCGCCAGATGTCCGGGATTATTAAACGTGGTGCGCAGGGAGAATGAATAGTCGCTGCCCTGACGCGATTTTCTCAACGGAGAATAGCTTTCACGTTCATCCAGCGTATTGGCCTGTTGCAGCATTTCAGCGCGACGCGCCTGCAATGTGCTGGTGAATGCGTTTTCCTTCAGGCGCGAATCTTGTTGCTGCAAGGGAACGGTCGTCACCACCAGCATACTGTTGTCCTGACCGTTCAGGTAATACAGCGAGTAGGGCAGCGTGTTCGAGCCCCACTGATCATCCAGAAACGACGAGATTTTCAGCGTTAAATCCAGCGTAGAGCTGTCATGGGTGCCTAAAATAAGCGCATCGGTTTTTTTATGAGGTTTGGAGACTAGATACATGTCCTGACGCAGACGGACTTCCTGAGCACTGACCGCATCCGGTGTCATAGGCTGACCCGAATAGTTGTCATAAATCTGGTAGGTCATGTAACGGAATTTATCGATGCGTTTTTGCAGCAGTTCGGCGGTGTTTTGCACCGTTCGCATCTTATCGTTCAGATAGGCATTGGTGTAATTGTAACCATACAGGCCCAGTCCCATCACCAGAAGGACAATGAACAACCAAAAGAAGCGCGTGATATTGGTCGATGTCAGCGATAAATATTTACCAGCCATGATGATGAGTTATTTCCTTCATTCTTGTTATTACTCTTTACCGGACAACGGCTCTGGCGCAGGCGGTGACACAAAGCATCATCGCCGCAACGCAACCTAATGCAAAAGACAAACTACTGACCTGTGCGATAAAACCTATCAGCGCAGGGCCCGCCAAAATACCGGCATAACCCAGAGTTGTCACGGAGGCGATAGCCATGCTGGCAGGCATTGATGTCTGATTACCTGCCGCACTGAACATAATCGGTACCAGATTCGAGGCACCAAATCCGATCATGACAAAGCCCAGACCGGCGATCCACAGATTATCCACCAGCGTCAGCAAAATCAGCCCGAGACTGGCACAAAGACTGCCGTACATCAGTACTTTATAACGCCCGAACGCGGCGATAATTTTGTCACCGGTCAGACGTCCAGCGGTCATGGCGACCGAGAAAACAGCGTAGCCAAGTCCGGCCTGATGTGCTGCAACGCCGCGTTCCGTGGTGAGGAACAGTGCGCCCCAGTCCAGCATCGATCCTTCGGTCAAAAACATCACAAAACATAAAAAGCCCAGCAAAATGACCCAGCCGCGGGGCAGGACAAAAATAGGGCCATCGCCGTCATGACGGGTTTCGCGCCACAAGTGCGGGCTGGTCACCACCGTCAGAACGGCCAGTAAAATCACGACCAGCATTACTGACTCAAAAGGCGTCAGCCCGAAAAATAATAAACCGGTGACGGCCAGCGCGCCAAAAATGCTGCCCATGCTAAAAAAGCCATGAAACCCGGACATCATCGCGCGGCCACTGGCTTTCTCAACGACTATCGCGTGGACGTTCATGGCCACATCAATCATGCCTATCGCCGCCCCGAACACCAGCAGCACCACGGCCATACCGGCGGTGCTGTCCATCAGCGTCAGCAGGGGCAATGCCAGCAGCAGTAACACGCTGGCAATCAAAATTACGGTTTTACATCCCAGTTTTCCGGTCAGAAAACCGGTGAGCGGCATCGAAAAGGTCGAACCTGCGCCAATGCATAGCAACAGTAATCCTAATGTGCCGTCACTGATTGCCAGCCGCAATTTAACAAAGGGCACCAGCGGTGCCCAGGCGGCCATGGCAAAACCGGACAATAAGAAAATCAGCCGGGTGGCATGTTGTTGCGCTCTGCCCGGAACCGGCGCAGCAGTCAGGGGATATTCAGGTGACGACGCTGTCGTCATCGGTTCTGGAGACATCTTTGGAAATTCCTTTTAGGTATACCTTTCAGATACGCCTTTTCGATACAAAAACACTGACTCAGTTTCCACCTGTCTGACTGACCGGACACTTTATCAGAAAGCATAAGTTACTGTGATTGCACAAAGTCTTAATTATTTCTCAGGGCAATACATTAGCGATAAAAAATCTAAAACACGATCACACAATTGGTAAGTCATTTTGATGGGTGTTTCAGCGGGCTAATGCTTGATTTCATTAATAATGATCTGGCTTACTCTTTGCGTAAAAGTTAATAATATGTTGTTTTTTATGGATTTGTTTTAATTCTCAGTAAGCTAGATGACATTTCAATCCTCGTCAAACGTAAGTTTTGTGATTCTTTAATGAAATTTTCTTGTCCTGATGATTTTGTTTTTTTTATAGCACTTATCCCAAATCATGCATATAACTTATGGAGTTTCGGGCAAAAACTACCGAAACAATGAATCATTAAAGTCATAAAAAATATCTCAATGTATTCACGACGCTTTTATTTGTTCGATTTGTAGTCTCTGTCATTCCCTGACACCAGTTGGAAGTATACCCATTTTTTATTAATGGTCTTCACATCACGACACGCCGTTTTTTCCTTAAAAAGGAGAGAGCGGTATTTAGCGTGTGTGGGCAACAACTGGTGTAACAGGGGTACAACATGGCTCAGAACGGTAGCGTTGTTATTGATATTCTTTCTCGTACAAATGGCGCAGTAGTTTCTCAGGTCTCAAACGCCAGCCAGGACGTAACCCTCAATCAAATCAGTATCGTACGCGTCCACGCGACGCGCGACGCCGTCACCAGCTATGAGCGTGTCGGCAACGATCTGGTCATCCACATGAAAGACGGCCGCACAGTCCGCTACCACAGCTTCTTTGATACCGACGGCAAAGGGCACCACAGCGAACTGATTTTTGACGACGGCGTACACCCGATCGAACATGCCGCGTTTGTCGATACCGGCGCGACGGCAGCCGCCGTACCGGTGGTTCCCGCGTATGAAACCATTCCTGACGTCGGTGCCCTGGTCCTCGACTCCTCTAATTTTGATCCCGCTGTTTTAGGTGCCGTGCTGGGCGTGCTTGCTCTGGGCGCCGGTATTGCCATTGCCGCAGGTGGCGGCGGTGGTGGTGGCGGTGGCAGCAGCAGTAACAACGGCGGCAGCGACGGCGGTGGAAACACCGGTGGTGGGAATAACGGTGGCGGTAATACCGGCGGAGGCAATACGGGCGGCGGGGATACCGGCGGAGATGATACCGGTGGTGGGAACACGGGGGGGGGAAATACCGGTGGAGGTAATACCGGTGGTAACAGCGGTCAGGCCGCTAACCTCACACTCGGCGCATTTGCCGGTGATAACATCCTCAACGCCGCCGAAGCGCGTCTGGAGCAAATCTTCTCAGGCAACGCAGAAAACGTGGCAGCAGGTCAGACCATTACCCTCACTATCAATGGCAAATCCTACACCAGCACCGTTGGCGCTGACGGTAAATGGGATATCAATCTGCCGTCTGTCGATTTGCAAAATTTGGCGGACGGCACTTATGTGATTTCGGTCACCGTCACTGGTACGGATGGAAATTCAGTCTCCAGGGGGGTCACGCTAGTGGTCGACAGAACCCCGCCGGAGGTATCCCTCGATCCAATCGCCAATGACAACATTCTGGACGCAGTGGAGCATCGTGAGTCGCTGACAGTCGCCGGGACTGCCTCTGCGTCTGAAGCTGGTCGCACGCTGGTTGTCACCCTTAATGGCGTCGATTACAACACGACGGTAGGTGCGGATGGCACCTGGTCAGTCACAATCCCAGCCAGCACAGTCTCCGCGCTCGCTAATGGTGATTACACGCTGACCGCTTCCCTCACGGATTCGGCGGGAAACCAGACCACAACCCCGCTTGAACTCTCCGTTAATGACAGCGCTGGTATTTTGACTATCGACCCGATTTCGGGCGACGGGCAGTTGAATGCGATCGAAAGTCAGTCTCCGCTGGTGATTTCAGGCACCGCCTCCAACGTTGCTGAAGGCACAACGATTACCGTTACCCTCAACGGCCAAACCTATACCGGCATCACCGGTGCGACTGGCGTGTGGAGTGTGAACATTCCGGCAGATGCCTTGCAGGCGCTTACCGACGGCACTGCCACGCTGACTGTCAGTATGACGGATGCGGATGGTAATGCGATTCTGACCACCAAAGATTTTAATGTAGCTGTTCACCCGGGTGAACTGACGCTGGATACGCCGTTCACAGATGGCACGCTTAATACCCAAGAGTTAGTTACTGATCAGATACTTACCGGTAACACTGGACTCAAAGGTGAAGGGCAAACCGTCAGTGTGGTGATTAATGGCCAGACTTACACCGGCACAGTGGCTGTCGATGGCAGCTACAGGGTCAATTTACCGGTGTCAGCGTTGACCGGCTTACCGCAAGGCGCCAGTGCGGTAGTTATTAATGTGACGGATTCTGCCGGTAACCACACTACGCTCAACACCACGGTTTCTGTCGATACCATCGCGCCGACCCTGACGGTCAATCCGCTGGAAGGCGACGGGTATATCAGCGTGGCGGAAGCCGCATCACAAATGACCCTGACCGGTACGGCGTCGGTATCCGAAGCCGGTCGTCCGGTTGTCGTGACCATTAACGGCGTTGATTATACGGGCGCGATTGTTCAGCCGGATGGCAGCTGGAGCGTGAACATTCCGGCCGGTTCCCTGAGCAATCTCAGTCAGGATGTGACGGTCACTGCGACGCTGACGGATGCCGCGGGTAACGCCACCACCAACACCAGCACTATTCACGTTGCTTCTGACCCGGCTCTTCCGCCGCTGATCACGGTGAATACTTTCGCGTCAGATAATGTAGTCGATGGTGCCGAGCGCCAGACTGCGCAAACGTTAAGCGGTACCACCACGCGCGTTGAAGCCGGGCAAATTGTCACTATTACCCTGAACGGGCACACCTATACGGCGACAGTCGGTGCCAGCGGAAACTGGAGCGTGATTGTTCCTGCGGCGGATATGATTGTGCTGGCTAACGGCCAGCAAACCATTACCGCGACTGTGTCTGATAAAGCCGGGAACGAAGCCGCGCCGGGCACTGACACCTTTAACGTGGATGCCTCGCAGGACGGCATCGCGATTGATCCGGTGACCGGCGATAACGTCATCAACGCTGTGGAAACTGCGAACGGTATCTTAGTGTCTGGTACGACATTGGGTGCTGACCCGGCTTTCCAGGTAGAGGTGACTTTCCACGGACGTTCATATTTTGCGAATTTACTTTCAAACGGGCGCTGGTCGTTAACTATTCCTTCCGGAGATTTGGATGGGATAGATATAAGTACGTTACAACTTACTGCAACAGCTCAGGCCATGGGGGGAGGAACCCTTACCAATAGCATCTCTGTCGGCGTGGATAATCTGGCACCTGTGCCAACCCTTAACACGCCATTTGGCGACGGCTATCTGAATATTGCCGAAGCGGCAACGGCTGAAACCCTGAGCGGTACCACCGGCAAAGCCGGTGATGGTCAGACGGTCACCGTCACGATTGGCGGGCATACCTATAACGCCACGGTGGATGGCACCGGCGCATGGTCGGTCAGCCTGACTTCTGCTGATTTGCAGACGTTGCCGCAGGGCAATAATGCGATTGTGGTGAATGTGACTGACAGCGCGGGCAACACCGCGACGCTTAACGGTACTGCCACTGTCGATTTAACCGCGCCAACCCTGACCATCAATCCGGTTTCCGGCGATGGTTACATCAACAACGCCGAAGCGGCGGCTGATATTGCCGTAACCGGTACCGCATCGATTTCCGAGGCCGGTAACACCGTCACGGTGACGATAAACGGCCAGCCTTACACCGGCATTGTGGCGGCGAACGGGCAGTGGACGGTGACCGTTCCGGCTGGCGCCCTGACGGGGGTGGCTGACGGGCAATATCCTGTCACCGTGCAGCTTGCAGATGCCGCAGGTAACAGCACCACGATTACTTCTAATGTTCAGCTGGCAGCCGATCCGGCATCAGCGCCGACCATCACCCTGAACGCCTTTGCGGGCGACAATATTCTCGACGGTGCAGAGCAGCAAACGGCTCAGACCCTCAGCGGAACGACGACGCATGTCGAAGCCGGGCAGGTCGTCAATATTACCCTTAACAGCGTGGTGTACAACGCGACCGTGCAGGCCGATGGCAGCTGGAGCGTCAGCATTCCGTCTTCTGCATTGGGCGCACTGACCAACGGCACACTGCAAATTGACGTCGCCGTACTGGATAAGGCCGGAAATCAGGCCACCGGCAGCGAATCCTTTACCGTAGATAACACGCTAAGCGGCCTGTCTGTGGATCCAGTCACCGGTGATAACCAGCTGAATGCACAGGAAGCGGCAGCGGGCGTCACCATCAGCGGCACCTCGGCCAACGTGCCGGTCAACGGCGTAGTGACGATTACCCTTAATGGAAAAACCTATACCGCGACAGTCGGCGTGGGCGGCGGCTGGAGTGCTCAGGTCTCTGCGGCAGATCTGGCTACGCTGAGTGACGGTGAACACACCATCACCGTCAGTGCGACCGATGCCGTCGGGCAAACGATCACCGGCAGCGATGTGCTGAATGTCATCATTAACAATCTGCCAAATGCCACACTCGATACGCCGTTTGGCGACAGCATTCTTAATGCCGCCGAAGCCGGTGTCAGCCAGACTCTGACCGGGAATACCGGTGTTTCCGGCAGTGGTCAGACGGCGGTTGTGACCTTTGGCGGGCAGGATTACACCGCTGTTGTCACCGCCGACGGTTCGTTCTCGGTTTCCGTGCCGTCATCGGTACTGACGACCCTCGGACAAGGCCCGACTGCCGTGCAGGTAGCGGTGACTGATGCGGCTGGCAACACCAGCAACATTTCTGTGCCGGTATCAGTGGATACCGTCGCGCCAGTAGTCACCATCACCACTCCGGTTGCGGGCGACGGCACCATCAATGCCGCAGAAGCCGGAGCGATTATTCCGGTCAGCGGCACGGCGGGCGCGGGTGAGGCGGGCGATACGGTCACCATCAGCCTTGGCGGACACACTTACACCGGCACCGTAGCAGCAGGCGGCGGCTGGACGGTTAACATTCCGGCCGATGCGCTGGCGAATGTGGCGAACGGGACTTATACCCTGACCGCGACGGTCACTGATGCCGCGGGCAACGCAGGTACAGCGACGGCACCGGTCACCGTGACCGCAGATCCGACGCTGTTGCCGACAATTGCAATTGATCTCTTTGCCGGAGACGGCACGTTAGACGGCGCGGAACGAACCAACCCGCAAACCGTCAGCGGCACCACCACTTACGTGGAAGCCGGACAAATCGTCACTGTGACCATCGGCGGCATTGATTATCAGGCCACGGTGCTGGCCAGCGGCGCATGGAGTGTCATCGTTCCGGCAGCCACCTTGCAGACGCTGCAAAACGGCACGGCAACCATTGAGGTATCCGTCACCGATAAAGCCGGTAACCCTGCAGTTAACAGTGAAGACTTCACCGTTAACAGTGCGCTGGGCGGCGTGACCATCAACCCGATCACCGGCGATAACAAAATCGACGCCACTGAGGCGGGTACCGGTTTTGACATTAGCGGTAAAACAGTCAATGTGCCGGAAGGAACCGCCGTTACCGTTCAGCTGGGCACGGTGACTTACACCACCCAGACTGATGCTGACGGCAACTGGACCGTCAATGTTCCTGCAACGGATGTCGTCAATCTGGCGGATGGCACCAGCCATGTGATTGTGACCACCGTGACCACCGATCAGGGACAGGTGACTACCACACAGGATTTGGGCATTTACACCACATTGCCGGTACCGACCCTGAATCCGCCGTTTGGCGATGGTCAGTTAGGCACCGACGAAGCGGCTGCCACACAGACTCTGACCGGTTCCACCGGGCTGACCGGCGATGGTCAGACGGTGACCGTGGTGATTGAAGGTAATACCCTGACAGGTACCGTAGCGACTGACGGTACCTGGACCGTCACCGTACCGGCTGGCACATTAACCGGTTCGGCAGAAGGCCCGACGCCGGTGGTAGTCAACGTTACTGATGCCGCAGGTAACACGGGCACCATCACCGGTTCTGTGAATGTCGATTTCACATCACCAACGCTGACGCTCAACCCGGTGGCGACGGATAACGTGATTAACGCGCAGGAAGTGGCGGGCATCATTGTGTTGTCAGGTACCGCTGATACGGCGGATGCCGGTCAGATTGTCACGCTGCAATTTAACGGTCAGACCTATCAGGCAACCGTTCAGGGTGATGGCTCCTGGTCGACAAACGTTCCGGCGGGCGCGCTGGCCGGTCTGGCCGACGGTAGCTATACGCTGACAGCCACGCTGGCTGATCTGGCGGGTAATACCACGACCGTACCGGAAACGGTCACCGTGGTGGTTTCCAATCCGCCGGTACCAACCATTGAAACGCCATTTGGCAATACTTTCCTTAATCAGCTGGAAGCGGACACCGATCAGACACTCACCGGTACCACCGGCGTCACGGGCGCAGGTCAGTCCGTCGTTGTAAATATCGGCGGCGTTGATCATACGGCGACTGTCGATGCGGCCGGTATCTGGACGGTTAATATCAGTGCGGCCGATTTGCAGTTAATCACCGAAGGTCCGCAAACCATCGTGGTCACGGCTACCGACAGCGCGGGTAACGTGGGCACCGTCAACAGTGCCATCACCGTGGATTACACGCTGCCAACGCTGACCTTTGATCCGGTGGCGACCGACGACATCATTAATGCTGCTGAAACCTTGCAGCCGGTGGTGATCAGCGGCACATCCGATATCCCGGATGCAGGACAAACCGTTTCTGTGGTGCTGAGCTTCAACAACGTGACGTATACCGCGATTGTCCAGCCAGACGGCACCTGGAGTTTCACGCTGCCAAGTTCTGTGGTGCAGGCGCTGGCTGATACCACTTACACGCTGTCAGCGACCATCACCGATGCGGCCGGTAACACCACCACAGGCGATCATACCTTCACCGTGGATGCAGCGGCGGCTGACTTGCCAACGCTGACCATCACGGCGGTGTCGGAAGATGATTACATTAATGCGGCAGAGAAAGGCGCCGATATCCCGATCACCGGGACATCCACCAATCTCGAAGTCGGACAGACGGTGGTGGTGAGCTTTAACGGCAAAAACTACAATGCCCTCGTCGGTGCGAATGGCGACTGGACGGCAACCGTGCCGCTGGCGGATCTGGCTACCTTGTCCGACGGGCCAATTACCGTAACAGCGACCTCAGCTGATCTGGCCGGTAACCCGGCGTCAGCGTCGCATAACGCCACCGTGATCGCCCAGCCGGGCGACCTGCCAACGCTGAGCATCAACGCCATTTCCGGCGATGATTACATCAATATCATTGAGCACAATCAGGGGATGACCGTCAGCGGCACTTCCACCCACGTTCCTGTGGGCGGTACGGTGACGGTGGTTATTACCGGCGAAGCCTATACCGCGACCTTTACTGCTACCGTGCAGGCTGACGGCAGCTGGAGCTTCCCGATGACGGCGGCGCAGGTTCAGGCAATGCCGGCGGGCAACAATACCTTCACCGCGACTGCGGATGACGTGGCGCAAAACGTCGCCACGGCAACGCATGACGTGGCTGTTGATACAACTGCGCCGATACTGACTGTGACCGTGGATACCGGCGGTGATGACATCATCAATCTGGCTGAAGCGGCACTGGGTATTCCGGTCAGTGGCACCACGGATCCAAACCTGACCGTGACCGTCACGCTCAACGGAAAAGATTACACCACCACCGCCGACGGTACAGGCGTCTGGAGCCTGACCATTCCGGGCGTGGATGTGCAGGCCATCACCACCGATGGCACTAAAACCATCGGCGTCAGTGTGACCGATCCTGCCGGGAACAATCTTACTACTTCGGCTGATTTCACGCTCTCCTCGCACGCATTACCAACGCTGACCATTGGCGTGATTGCTGGCGATGGTATTTTGAACATCACTGAAGCGGCCAATGGTTTTAACCTGAGCGGAAGCAGTTCAGGTCTGGCGCCGGGAACTGTCGTGCAGGTTACGGTGCCTGGGCTGGCGGATCCGATTTCCGGTACGGTGAACCCTGACGGACTCGGCTGGACTGCCATCGTTGCGCCAAATCTGCTCAGCGGGCTGACTACCGGTATCGTACAGGTGACCGTGACGGCAGAAGATGTGGCCGGTAACCCGGCGTCTTCCAGCGCAAGTCTGGATATCGAACTGTCTGCGCTGCCTTTACCGACCATCAATACCCCGTTTGTGGATGGTGTTCTTAACGCCACCGAAGCAGCGGGTAATCAGCTGATTACCGGCACAACCGGCATCACCGGCGCGGGTCAGACCGTGCTGGTGACTGTTGATGGCACGCCGGTGCTGGCCACCGTCGCCACTGACGGCACCTGGACGGCGACCGTGCCTTCCGGCGTGCTTCAGGGGCTGGCGGATGACACGCATACCATCAGCGTGACGGCAACCGACAGCGCGGGGAATACCAGTGCGGCCGGTACCCTTGATTTCACGTCGGTGACGCAGGTTCTGCCAGTGGCTGGCATTAACGTGCCATTTGGTGACGGCATTCTGAATCTGGATGAAGCGACCGCGGGCGGCAGCATTACCGGTACCACCGGTATCACCTCGCCGGGTCAAACCGTCACTGTGGTCATTAACGGTAACGCAGTGCCGGTGGTGGTGGATTCTGCTGCCGGAACCTGGACTGTCACTCTGACGCCAGCGCAGTTGCTGGGCTTGCAGGATGGCACCTGGCCGGTCGTCGTGACCGTGACCGACAGTGCGGGCAACACCTCGCCGCTGACGGCATCGGTTGATGTGCGGATCAATAACATTCCGCAACCGACGATTGATCTGCCATTCGGTGACGGCACGCTGAACATTGAGGAATCTGCAGCTGTTGGCGGCCAGACGCTCACCGGTTCCACCGGCGTAACGGGCGCAGGGCAAACCGTCAGCGTGGCGATCGCGGGCATGACCGGCAGTCCGTTTGCGGCAGTCGTCGATCCGGATACCGGAAACTGGACCCTGAACCTGACGCCGGCTCAGCTGGCAACGCTTGGGCTGGCGACCGCGCAGCATGATATTACCGTCACGGCGACCGATTCTGTTGGTAACCATAACGATACGACCATCAGCTTCACTTCACATCTGTCCGGACCGGTACCGTCTATCGACCCGCCATTTGGCGACGGTAGCCTGAATATTACCGAAGCGGCCGGTGTGAATATCATTACGGGTAACACCGGGATTACCGGCGACAACCAGAACGTCAAACTGACCATTGATGTGAACGGCACCACCTATACCGCCACTGTCGATCCGACGACAGGTGACTGGTCGGTCAGCCTGCCTGCGGGCGTGCTGAGCTCTCTGGGCAGTGGTACGCATGATATCAACGTGACGGTGACAGATGCCGCGGGCAACAGTACGCCAGCGACGCTGCCATTCACCAGCTACCTCACCGCACCGGATGTCACTATCAACACGCCGTTTGGCGATGGTTATCTGAGTGCTGCCGAAGCTGCGACAGCACAGACCATTACCGGAACGACCGGGCTGACAGGCGCGGGACAAACGGTGGTGGTCACCATAGGCGGTCTGACAATTCCGGGCGTGACGGTGGATGCGAACGGCAACTGGTCGGCGCCTCTGTCAACCAGTGAAATCGCCGATCTGCCGCAGGGCGCACAGCAAATCTCTGTCACGGTGACGGACGCTGGCGGTAATACCGGTTCGGCCTCGGCCGATGTCGGCATTGCCGTGACGCAACTTCCGACAGTGGCGGTTACGTCCTTTGCCGGTGCCGGTTTTGACCTGACCTATGCAGAAAGCCAGAGCACGCAAACTATCACCGGTACCACGGTGAACGTGCAGGCCGGACAGCAGGTGACGGTTTCAGTCGGCGGCATCAGCCATCAGGCAACGGTGCTGGGCGACGGTACCTGGAGTGCCACCTTTACACCTGCTGAACTGGCAACGCTGGACAGCGCGGACACGATCACCGCTTCTGTGAGTGACCTGGCGGGTAACACGGCAAATCTGCCGCTGCCTCAGGCCATTACGGTCAACCTGACGCCGCCAACATTCGCCATCACCATTGATCCGGTGACCGGCGATAACATCATTAACGTGGCGGATGGCAATCCGGCGAACATTACTGTTTCCGGTAAATCAATCAACGTGCCGGACGGTACGCTGGTCAATATCACCGTCGGGGGTGTTCCGCATCTGGCGACAGTCACTGGAGGAACATGGTCGGTGTCTGTGGCTGCCGCTGAATTTGTCAATGGCACCACCACAACAATTACCGCCTCAACTCTGATCCCGGCGACCAGCGCCACACAAGGCGTGCTGGTGGATACCACGGCACCAGCAGTGACAATCAATGCCTTTACCGGCGACGATGTCCTCAACAATACTGAGTCGAAATCCGCGCAGGTGATTACCGGTACGGCGGATACCGGCGATGTGGGGCGTGTTGTCGTCGTCACATTGAATGGCAAAACTTACAACGGTACCGTGCAGGCAGGCGGTACCTGGTCAGTCAGTGTACCGGCAGCCGATTTGCAGGCATTGCCACAAGGCAACGGCGCAACTAACGTGATCTCCGCGACCCTGACGGACGCGGCAGGCAACGTGGGAACTGCCGTTCCGCACACCGTCACCGTCGATACCACCGCGCCGTTGCTGGCGCTGGATGTGGTCGCTGGTAATAACGTCATTAACCTGGCGGAATCGTTGCTCAACGTACTGGTCGGCGGAACGTCCAGCGGCGCTGACGGTCAGACCGTCAACGTCACACTGGGCGGTGCGTCCATTGGTACAGCGGTTATTCAGCCGGGCGGGGCATGGTCGCTCAACCTGACGCCAGCGCAGTTGCTGTTGCTTAACGACGGCACCCTGACACTGGCGGCGACGGTAACGGATCAGGCGGGTAACACCACCAGCGTCAGTACTGGTCTGGATATCTTCTTCAACAAATTGCTGGACCTGAACGTGGCCAGTGGACTGGGGCTGACCGACGGTTTCCTCAATCTGGCGGAATCTCAGGTAGCACAAACCATCAGCGGCACGGCGATTGGTGCGGGCGTGGGATCGGTGGTCTCGACTGTTATCAACGGCACGCCGCTTTCGGCGATTGTCGGGGCGAACGGCGCGTGGTCGCTGAACATTCCGGCGGCGTTACTCGGTGCGCTGGGTGAAGGCCAGCAGGTGCTCAACATTAACCTCACCGATGCCGCAGGCAACGTGAAAGCCTCCGTGCTGAATCTGGACGTCATTAAAACGCTCCCGGTTCTGGGCGATCTGGATCCGCTGTTTGGCGGCAACGGTCTGCTGAATGCGGCGGAATCGCTGCTGGCGCAAACCATCGGCGGGGTAGCGACGGCGGTTGACGGCACTCTGGTGACCGTGACCCTCGGCGGTAAAACCTACAACACCACCGTGACGGCGGGGACCTGGGACCTTCAGATCCAGCCGGGCGATCTGGGCGCGTTGCTGGACGGCAATCTGAATCTGGGGATCACCCTGACGGATCCGGCGGGCAACACCTCCACCACCACTGTTCCGGTGGGCATTGCCATCCACAATCTGCCGCAGGTGGTGCTCAACACCGTGTTTGGCGACGGCGTGCTGAATATCGCCGATCTGCTGGTGAATCAGACCATCAGCGGTACAGTCTCCAACGTGGCAGCGGGAACCGCCATCGCGGTGCAGGTCGGTACGCAAACCATTAATGGCGTAGTGGATGCGACCGGTCATTTCCTGGTCACCGTTCCGCCGTCCGTTCTCGGCTTACTGAGTGGCACGACCGCAGCAGTCAGCGTGACGGTAGCAGATGCGGCAGGCAACGTCGGCAGTGCTGTGGCGAACGCGGTACTGGATCTGGTCCAACCGGTCATTAACCTCACCTCGGTACTGGGCGATGGCTTGCTGAATGCGGCTGACGCGCTGACCACGCAGGTGATTGGCGGTACCGTTGGCGGCGTCGCGGCGGGGACGCAGGTGCAGGTCACGCTGGGCGGGAAAACCTTCCTCGGCGCGACCGACGGTACAGGCGCATTCAGTATCACCCTGCAACCGGGTGACCTGAAAGCGCTGGGCGATGGCACCTTCCCGGTCGTGGTTTCTGTTACCGATGCTGGCGGTAATACCAGCACCAGCAGCAGCACGCTGACTTCCATCATCAACGCAGTACCGAAAATTGTGCTGGATCCTGTTTTCGGTGCCGACGGCATCCTCAATGCGGCGGAAGCACTGCTGACGCAAACCATCAGCGGTACGGTCACCAACGGGCATGTCGGCGAAACGGTCAACATTAACGTCGGCGGCGGCCTGATCAACCTGACAGCCACCGTCGGCAGTGACGGCAAATTCTCCGCGTCACTGACGCCGCTGCAACTTGCCGGATTGCTTGACGGCAATCTGACCATCGTCACCACCGTGACCGATGAAGTGGGTAACACGGCGTCGAATACCGTGGGGCTGAATGTCGGTATTCACAATCTGCCGTCGATTGTCCTGAATCCGGTCTTTGGCGATGGTGTGCTGAACGTGGTTGACCTGCTGACCGGCCAGACCATCAGCGGTATCGCGACCAACGTCGCGCAGGGCACACAAGTGCAGATTTCCCTGAATGGCAAAAACTACCTTGCCAATGTGGGTGTCGGCGGGGTGTTCAGCGTGACGGTGCCGGTGACGGATCTGGGCGCCATTCTCAACGGCACACAGTCGGTGGTCGCCAGCCTGGTGGATGGTTCCGGTAATACGGCGTCAGTCACCAATCTGCTGAGCGTGGTAGCGCAGTCTCTGCCAACCATTACGCTGAATCCGCTGTTTGGCGATGGCCTGCTGAACGCGGCGGATGCATTGCTGACACAAACCATCAGCGGTACCACCACCAACGCGCAGGGATCGACCGTGACCCTGAACGTCGGCGGCAATACCCTGACGGCGCTGGTAAAAGCGGATGGCACCTTCAGCGTCGCTGTTCCGCAGCTGACGCTGGCAAGCCTGCTCGACGGCACGCTGAATGTCGGTGCGTCAATCACTAACGCCGCCGGCCATTCAACCAGCGGCAGCGCAACGGCAACGGTCGGTATTCACACCCTGCCAACGCTGTCACTCGGCTCACTGTTTGGCGGTGACGGTTATCTGAACGCCGCCGAAGCGGGCGCTAACACCAACATTACCGGGACTTCAAACCTGCTCAACGGCACGGTGTCGGTCAGTATTGGTGGCGTGACACATACCGGCACCATCATTAACGGTGCGTGGAGTGTGCCGTTTACGTCGGCAGAACTGAAAGGGCTGGCGGATGGCTCAACGCAGGTTTCCGTCTCGGTTGCGGATCTTGTGGGTAACACCGCGATTATCTCTAACCCGCTGAGCGTACTGACTCATGCACTGCCGCTGGTGGCGCTGAACCCGCTGCTCGGGCTGACGCTCGGTGTGGTAGGCGGCATTTTGGGTGGTCAGGGTCTGACCCTGAGCGGAACCAGCCGCAACATCGCACAAGGTGGTCTGGTCAGCGTCACGCTGCTGGGCAATACGCTGGCGGGTACTGTGCAGGCCGACGGTTCGTGGACAGTGAAACTCTCCAGTGCGCTGCTGAGCAGTTACGGGTTGGTGGGCTTACTGAACGCACTGCTCGGCGCGGTGGTTGAACTGAAAGCGGTCGATGCGGCCGGTAACGGATTCGATGCGCACGTCGGGCTGACGGTAGGTTCAACATTGCCGGCGGACACCAACGTTGCGCAGGTTCAGTCGCTGTCAGTGGACGATACCCATACGCTGGCGGCGGTTCACACCACCGATACCAGCACAACTACGGATACCTCAGTGACGCACGCCGCCAGCACGCTAACGGATCCGCTGGTGACAACTGATACCAGTGCTTCAACCACCACCACGCACGACACCACCACGGCAGACACTACCGCGCACGCGGACACGGCGTTCTCCATTGGCGGTATCACCATCGACCTGACGGCAACTGACGGCGTGGCCATCGGCGGCGCCGGTGACGACACCATCTCGGTTCATACCCTCGATTTCTCGCAAATCGACGGCGGCACCGGTGTCGATACCTTACTGCTGGCGGGCACCAATCAGCATCTGGATCTGACCGTACTCGGGCTGAAAGTCGAGCATATCGACATCTTCGACCTGGGCAATTCGGGCACCAACAGCATTTCCCTGAACCTGCATGAGGCGCTGAACGTGAAGGATAACCCGACCGATGAAGTGATCATCAAAGGGGGCGAGGGCAGTCTGGTCAATCTGCAAATGGGCACCGACGGCGCATGGAACGAAACCGGGCAACGCACGGTGGATGGCCTGACCTTCGACGTTTACCACAACGCGTCAATGGATACCTCGAACACCCTGGGAGACGTTCTGGTGCAACACGGTCTGCACGTACAACAGAGTTAATGCAGTGCGCCTCCCCCTGCAAAGGGGGAGGAATCAGTAAAAAACAAAAAAAATCGGCGTAATTAAGTGGTGTCGGTAATGAAAAAAAAGAGAGTAATACGGCAAATCGCCGTTGTGTTGGGCACCTTGTGTCTGACGGGATTAACAGGGAATACGGGTGTGATGGCGGCGGAAAAACAGCCGGAATTTAACTGGCAGGCGGCACCAACGGAGGAAATGCGCGCCAGCCTGACGTTACGGGATGCCATTTTGCGGGCGTTCGCGCGTAACCCGCAAATCGCGGAAGCGGCGGCGCAAATCCGCGTGGGCGGCGGGAATCTGGATGCGGCGAAAAGTGCGTGGTATCCGCAGGTTTCATTACAAGGGTCAGCGGGACAATCCCGGCAGACCTACTCATCGGGCGATCAGAGCAGCAATGGATCGGCGGGTATTCAGCTCAGCCAACTGCTGTGGGACTTTGGCAAAACCAACGGCAGTATCGGTGAGCAGGAATACCTGTCTGATTCCTATCGCTTTTCTCTTTACAGCACCATGACTGACGTGGCGCTGAGCACCATGCAGGCGTACCTCTCGGTGAAACGCTTTCAGGCGTTAAGCGTGGCGGCGCAGGACAATATCGAATCGCTCTCCCGCGTGAAAGATACCGCGAAACTGCGCTCTGACGCCGGGCTGAGTTCTCAGTCTGACGTGTTGCAGGCGGAAACCCGCATTGCCGGGATGCGTGCCACCGTTGAACAATATCGCGCTCAGGAGCGTTCCGCACAGGCGCAGCTGACCGTGCTGACCGGTGTTGTCTCAAATAACTTGCCGGATCTGCCGGAAAGCCTTCTCAATCAGAAAGTCACTCTCGACAAAATCCCCTACGAAAACAGCACACTGGTGCGTGCCGCGCAGGCCAAGCAACAGGCCGCAATTGAGCAGGTTAATCAGGCGGAAGCGCAACACTGGCCGACGGTCAAAGTTCAGGCCGGTCGCACCCGTTATGACAACAACGGCAACACCGGTTCTTACTGGGATGATCAGCTCCAGCTGGCAGTAGACGCCCCGGTGTATCAGGGCGGCGCGGTCAGTGCCAAAGTCCGCGCGGCAGAAGGGCAACGGCAGGCCGCACAGGCGGATGTCGAAAAAGCCAAGCTGGATATCAACCAAAAAGCGTCCACCGCTTACGCCGACATGATCGGCGGGCAGCAGCGGCAGGTCGCGGGCGAAGAGCAGTATGCCAGCGCCACGCACACCCGCAGCGTCTATCAGGACGAATACAAACTCAGCAAACGCAGCCTGAACGATTTGCTCAGCGTTGAGCAGGACGTATTTCAGGCCGACACGTCGCGCATTGGCGCGCTCTACGACGGGTGGGATGCCACCGTGCGCTATGCCGCCGCCGTGGACAATCTGGTCGATATGTTAGGCATCGACCGGCAGAAACAAACAGGTGACACCATCCCGGCGCTGTAAGGCGAAACAGGCCGTGGGAAAACCCAGAAGCATTCGATACCGAGGTTGAAATGAGCAACGAAACAACAACACCTTTGTCGATCGACGTCTGGATAAGCGCCATGGGGCGCGTGGCCGAAACATTCGGTAAGCCAGCAGATCCGCTCTATCTTCGCCAGCAAATGCGCTGGTTTGAACATCAGCCGCAGCGCCGTCAGCTCGACCGTCTGAGCGGACTGATGGGGTTGCAGGTGGGCATGGTCAGCTGGAATCAGGTGCGCTGGCGGCAGGAAGTATTACCCGCCGTGATAACCCTGGAGCAGGGCGGCATTGCGGTGCTTGAGCAGTTACACGATGACGGCAAAGTAGATTACTGGCTGAGTGACGGCGGTGACCTGCTGCGCTCGGCGGAGCTGGTTACGCTGCTGGAACAAAGCGCCGGGCCGGTGTTTCTGGTGGGTGTGGCGGCGCGCGGGCGTGATGAGCGTATCGATCAGTTTGTTCAGCCGCATAAAAAACACTGGTTCTGGGAAAACTTTCGCGGCAGCGGGCGGAAAATCGCAGAAATCTCGCTGGCGTCAATTCTGGGTAACGTGCTGGCGCTGGCCGGTATTTTATTCTCAATGCAGGTTTATGACCGCGTTATTCCGGCACAATCTTTCCCTACCTTATGGGTACTGTTCTTCGGCGTGGTGCTGGCGGCAGGCATGGAATACGTCATCCGCCTGATGCGCACGCTGGTGTCCGATCTGATGGGGAAGAAAATCGACCTCAAAGTTTCTTCGCTGTTTTTCGTGCGGGCGATGAACATCAAAAATGACGACCGGCCAAAATCCACCGGTTCGTTTATCTCTCAGTTACGCGAGATCGACCAGGTGCGCGAACTGCTGACGTCAACGACCGTCAGCGCCGCCGCCGATATGCCGTTCGTGCTGCTGTTCCTCGGCATCATGTTCTTCATCGGCGGTCCGCTGGTGATCATCCCGCTGCTGGCAATCCCGCTGATCGTTATTCCCGGCATTCTGATCCAGTGGCCGATGGCGAAACTGGCGAAAGAAGGGATGCGTGAAAGTGCGCTGCGAAACGCAGTGCTGGTGGAAACTATCGAAGGCATCGAAGACATCAAAGCCTTGCAGGCCGAAGCCTATTTCCAGCGCCAGTGGGAACAGACGCACGAAGTCAGCGCAGCGGTCGGCATGAAACAGCGTCTGTGGGGCGCACGCCTGACCGGCTGGGCATCTACCGTCCAGCAACTGACCTATGGCGGGATGCTGGTGTTCGGGGTGTATCTGGTGCTGAACGGTGATATCACCACCGGTACGCTGGTCGCCGCCAGCATGTTGTCGTCACGCACCATTGCGCCGCTGATGCAGCTGACGATGGTGTTTTCCCGCTGGCAGCACGCCAAAAGCGCCATGCACGGGCTGGATGAGTTGCTGAAAAAACCGATCGACCGGCCAGCGGATGCGGAACTGTCGCATTGTCCGTCGCTCAGCGGTCATTTCAACGTGCGTAATCTGCAATACACCTACGACAAAGAAAATGCGCCGAATGTGCTCGGCATCGGCCAGCTGGAAATCAAACCCGGTGAACGTGTGGCGATCCTCGGCAAAGTGGGCGCGGGGAAATCCACGCTGCTGAAATTGCTCTCCGGTCAGGCCAGTCCGTCGCAGGGTAAAATCCTGATCGACGGCGTGGACATGACCAAAATCGAACCGGCAGATGTCCGCCGTCAGCTGGGGTATTTGTCGCAGGATTCGCGGCTTTTCTTCGGCACGCTGCGCCAGAACCTGATGCTCGGTTATCCCCATGCCTCCGATCAGGAAATGCTGCAGGCGCTGCGCATCAGCGGCGCGCTGAGTATGGTGCAGGCCGATGCTTCGAGTCTGGATAAAATCATCAACGAGGGCGGGCGCGGATTGTCTGGCGGACAGCGTCAGATGGTGATGCTGAGCCGCATGATCCTGCGTAATCCGCAGGTGGTGCTGATGGACGAACCGACGGCGTCGATGGATGAACAGCTTGAAGAATATGTGATCCGCCAGCTTCATGCCTGGCTGGTCGGACGCACCCTGATTGTTGTCACGCACCGCCCGGCGCTGCTCAAGCTGGTTGACCGGATTGTGGTGATGGACAACGGACGGGTGGTAGCTGACGGACCGCGGGATCAGATCCTCGCGAAAGCGGCCAGCAATACGCCCGCTCCGGCTGCGGCCGTGGTGGCGGACAACAAACAAGGCGCAGCCTGAGCTGCTGAGGACATCGCATGGCACATCTTACTTTGCATGATGAACTGGAAGCAGAAGGCCGCAAAGTGTCGTGGATCATCTGGGTATCGCTGGCTTGCCTGCTGATTTTCTTCGTCTGGGCGCGGTTTGCCCTGCTCGATGAAGTTACTGTCGGCACCGGCAAGGTCACGCCATCGAGTAAAGCGCAGCAAATCGACTCGCTCGACGGCGGCGTTATTTTAAAACTGATGGTGCAGGAAGGCTCGGTAGTCAATCGCGGCCAGTTGCTGGCGCAACTCGACCCGACGCGCTCGCAGTCGAACTTCGGTGAAGCCGCTTCCCGCGTGCGGACCCTGCGCGCCTCATCTGAACGTCTGAGTGCTGAACTGACCGGTGCGCCGCTGAAATTCAGCCCGGAGACCATGAAATCGCCGGAACTGGTGGCGCGTGAACGCCAGCTGTATTTATCGCGTAAACAGAACCGTGACGAAACCGTCAGCAACCTGCAGCAGTCGCTCAAACTGGTGAATGATGAAATCAACATGACCCAGCCTCTGGTGGCGAAAGGCGCGGCGGGGCAGGTGGAAGTGATCCGCCTTAAACGTCAGGCCAGCGAACTGCGCGGCAAAATCGACGATGCAACGAACCAGTACGCAGTGCGCGCCCGCGAAGAGCAGGTGAAGAATAACGCCGATCTGGACGCCGAATTGCAGGTCATGGCAGGGAAAGAGGATCAGGTGACGCGTTCCGAACTTTATTCGCCGGTACACGGTATCGTGAAAGACATTCAGGTTTCCACCGTCGGCGGCGTGTTGCAGCCAGGCGGTAAACTGATGGAAATCGTGCCGATTGAAGATCAACTGCTGATAGAAACCCGCATCAACCCGCGCGACATCGCCTATATCCGTCCGGGCTTACCGGCGACGGTAAAAATCTCGGCGTACGATTCGTCCATTTACGGTGACCTCGAGGGCAAAGTCGAGGGCGTGTCGCCGGACACCTTGCAGGATGAAGTGAAACGCGATCAATATTATTACCGTGTCTACGTGCGCACCGACAAAGCCTTCCTGACCAATAAAGCCGGCCGCCAGTTCCCGATTGTGCCGGGGATGGTGGCGAACGTAGACATCAAAACCGGCCAGAAAAGTGTGCTGGATTATTTGATTAAGCCGCTGAATAAGGTGAAGGAATCGTTGAGGGAGAGGTAAGCAGGAGGCCGCTGCTTGTGCGGCTTTAACTTCAACTTCAACGTCAACTTCAACTTCAAGGTCGTGGGCGTCGGC